>CADCRJ010000117.1 GCA_902803735.1 uncultured Spirochaetaceae bacterium | reverse complement strand
CCGCTCGCAGTTATGAGCGAGAAGCATCCTCCGCTTTTCTCATATTTCAAGCAGCTTTTTGCGCAGGTCACAAACCCGCCGATTGACAGCTTGCGAGAAAAAATCGTAACAGACACGACGGTTTTTGTAGGCTCTGACGGAAACCTTCTCAAACCAGAAAGCAAGAGCTGCTCCGTTCTTGGAATAAACAACCCGATTCTTACTGGAGTTGACGTAATAAAGATAAAGGCACTCAACAAGCCTGGACTCAAAGCAGCGGAACTTTCCTTGCTTTATTATAAGAACACGTCTCTTGAAGCGGCTCTTGACGGTCTCTTTGTCTCAATCGACCGCGAGTATCATAACGGCTCGAACATAATAATTCTTAGCGACAGGGGCGTTGACGAGAACCACGTAGCGATTCCATCGCTTCTTGCCGTAAGTGCCGTAGAACACTACCTTATCAGGACAAAGAAAAGAACAGCAATCTCAATAATCCTTGAATCTGCTGAAGTAAGGGACGTTCATCAGGCAGCAATGATTTTGGGCTACGGTGCAAGAGCATTAAACCCATACCTTGCCCATGAATGTATCGCAGAGCTTATTGACCAGAAGCTTCTTGACAAGGACTACCATACAGCTATTGATGATTACAACAACGCCCTTCTTGGCGGAATCGTAAAAATCGCGGCAAAGATGGGAATCAGCACAATACAGTCTTATCAGTCAGCCCAGATTTTTGAGGCAGTCGGAATTGATTCAAGCGTAATCGACAAATATTTCACGAACACAGTAAGCCGAGTCGGCGGAATCAAATTGCAGCAAATCGAAGAGGATGTGAACTTTAGGCACAATCAGGCTTTTGACCCTCTCGGTCTTAGCGTGAACACACACCTTGACAGCGTTGGAAAACACAAATTCCGCAGGGGCGATACTTGCGAGAGCCATCTTTACTCTCCAGAAACAATCGTCGCTTTGCAAGAATCAACACAGCACGGAGATTACGCAAGGTTCAAGGAATACACGGCTCTCGTTGACGACAACGCGCATCCGCACACGCTCAGGGCAATGCTCGCATTTGATTTCCCAAGTGACGGCGGAATCCCGATTTCAGAAGTTGAAAGTGCTGAGAATATCGTAAGGCGATTCAAAACTGGTGCAATGAGCTACGGCTCAATCAGCGAGGAAGCCCACAGGTGCATGGCAGAGGCGATGAACCACTTGCATGGCAAATCAAACTCTGGCGAGGGCGGCGAGACACCAGAAAGGCTCGGCACAATCTACAACTCTGCGATAAAGCAGGTAGCGAGCGGACGTTTCGGCGTTACAGAAGCATATTTGCTTTCTGCCCAGGAAATCCAAATCAAAATGGCACAGGGAGCAAAGCCTGGCGAAGGCGGACACTTGCCAGGAAAAAAAGTTTATCCGTGGATTGCACGCACACGCTATGCAACGCCAGGCGTAGCCTTAATCTCGCCACCGCCACATCACGACATCTACTCAATCGAGGACTTGGCACAGCTCATTTATGACCTTAAAAACGCAAACCGAGCAGCACGCATCTCTGTAAAGCTTGTAAGCGAGGCAGGAGTCGGAACAATTGCAGCAGGCGTAGCAAAGGCAGGAGCACAAGTCATCCTTATCAGCGGTCACGACGGCGGAACAGGAGCTGCACCGTTAAGCTCAATCCATCACGCAGGTCTCCCTTGGGAGCTGGGACTCGCAGAGACACACCAGACATTGATTCAGAACGGACTTCGCAGCCGTGTTGTAATTGAGACCGACGGCAAGCTTATGAGCGGACGAGACGTAGCGATTGCCGCCCTTCTCGGAGCAGAGGAGTTCGGATTTGCAACGGCACCACTAATCACAATGGGCTGCCGCATGATGCGTGTCTGCCAAAAAGACACTTGTCCGTTCGGAGTCGCAACACAGAACAGCGAGCTTAGGGCAAGATTCATGGGCAAACCTGAGTACGTAGAGAATTTCATGCTCTTCATTGCGCAGGAGCTCAGAGAAATAATGGCTAAACTCGGCGTTCGCACCGTTGACGAGATGGTTGGTCGCACAGACCTACTTAAACTCAAGGAAAAACAGGGATTCAACCGAGCTTCCCTTCTGGACATATCAAGAATCATCGGCTACAGACCAGAAGAAGGCGTAAAACAGCATTTTGACCAGAATGACGTTTACGACTTCAAACTGGAAGGAACTATCGATGAATCTGTCCTTCTTAAAAAATTCTCAAAGGCAAAAGAAAATCACGGAGAATTCAACATCGCAGTTTCTTCGACTAACCGTACAGTAGGAACCATTCTCGGCTCAGAAATCGAGAAAAAATTTCACGGCAAGCTTGAAGACGATTCATTTATCGTAAACTGCAAGGGAGGCGGCGGACAGTCGCTCGGAGCCTTTATTCCAAAGGGACTTACAATAAGGCTTGAAGGCGATGCCAACGATTATCTCGGAAAAGGACTGTCTGGCGGAAAGATTGTTGTTCGCCCTCCAAAGAATGCCTCTTACAAGGCAGAGGAAAACATCATAATTGGTAATGTCGCACTATTCGGAGCAACAAGCGGCAGCGCATTCATCAACGGTATCGCGGGAGAGCGTTTCTGCGTACGAAACTCAGGAGCTACAGTAGTAGCAGAGGGATGCGGCGACCACGGTCTTGAATACATGACAGGCGGTACAGTTGTAATAATCGGCAGAACAGGCAAGAACTTAGCGGCTGGAATGAGCGGCGGAATCGCATACGTTCTCGACATGGAGCACGACCTTTATCACAGGCTCAACAAGCAGCTTGTAACAATGGAGGAAGTCTCAGACTCGCATGATGAGCAGATTCTAAAGGATTTAATCGGCAAACACGCAAAAGAGACCGATTCTCCGCTTGCAAAGAAGATTCTAAGCGACTTTGACGCATATCTTCCACATTTCAAGAAGATTGTTCCAAATGATTACAGGCGCATGATGCTTGAAATAAGCCGTGCAGAAGAACGCGGGTTGGAGCATGACGAAGCCGTTCTTGAAGCATTCAAGAAGGTTACCGCCTAAAGCGGGGCATAAAGCTGGTATAAAATCGGCTTTATGCAAACCACCAAAACTGATGGAGATTTTACTATGGGCAAAAATACAGGATTTCTAGAATATTCAAGAAGAAACAACGATACGATTGTTCCAAATTTGAGGGCAGCAAATTTTTCTGAATTCCACACGCAGCTTTCAGAAGAAGATCGAAAAAAGCAAGCTGCCCGCTGCATGGACTGTGGCGTTCCAATGTGCCAGAGTGCAATCCGCTTGAACGGCATGGTAACAGGATGCCCCCTGCACAATTTTATCCCAGAATGGAACGACGCTCTTTACAATGGTCAGTACGACATGGCGGCTTGGAGACTCCTTAAAACTTCGAGCTTTCCAGAATTTACGGGACGAGTCTGCCCTGCCCTCTGCGAGAAGGCTTGTAACCTCGGCAACGGCAAGACTGACGAGTCCGTTACAATCCATGACAACGAGCTTTTTATCATTGAAAAAGCATTTGAGTCAGGATACATGAAGCCAGAGGTTCCAAAAGTACGCTCTGGTAAAAAAATCGCAGTAATCGGCTCAGGTCCAGCAGGGCTTGCCGTAGCAGATATGCTGAACCGCCGTGGACACAGCGTTACTGTATACGAGAGGGACGACAAGATTGGCGGGCTTTTGATGTATGGCATTCCGAACATGAAGCTCGACAAGAAAATCATTGAAAGGCGAGTTAAGTTAATGGAGCAAGAAGGCGTTTCTTTCGTCGTGAACGCTGATGTCGGCAACAACACCGACGCGGCTGAAATCCTTAACAACTTTGATGCCGTAGCACTTTGCTGTGGTGCAAAGAAACCACGACCACTCTCAGTTCCTGGCGCAAACGCAAGCGGGGTTTTGTTCGCAGTTGATTTTCTTGCATCCGTAACAAAAAGTCTTGTAAGCTCAAATCTTACTGACGGCAGCTTTTTTGATGTAAAAGACAAGAACGTAATCGTCGTT
>CADCRJ010000116.1 GCA_902803735.1 uncultured Spirochaetaceae bacterium | reverse complement strand
TTTGCTCTCTGCTGTTGAGCCAGGTGCTGGGTTGAACAAACCGATCATCAAAGGCATTACAGTCTTACCACGGCTTGCGATTTCTTCTGCAACTGCGATTTCCTTGCTAATCTGAGCGATTTTTGCGTTAAGGTCATCTTTCATTGCCTTTACATCGTTAAGAACGTCCTGACTGATGTCCTTTGGATATTTTTTTGCAAAAGTCTGAAGGTCGGCGTCGATTTTGTCGAGGTTTGCCTGAACTGATTTATAGTGGTTTAGAATATCATAAGATGTGAATGCACCACCTTTACCTGTTCCTGAACCTTCTGCTGGCTGTCTTGCGAACTCTTCACCGAATTTGTCCTTGAACTCATAAGCTTTGTCGCGGATGATTCCCTGTCGCTGGATAGCGAGGTCCTGACGAGCTTTCTTGAGTCTCTTTATGTTAGAAGCAACTGATGCATCTGATTCTACGCCAGCTTTTTTAGCTGCTGCGTTTACTTCTGATTCAGCGCTTGTGTAACCAGCGAGAACTTTGTCCAAAGCTGCAACTTTCTCGTCAAATCCTTCTACAGCAAGGGCTTTTTCTCCCTGCGAAGCGAGTGATGCCTTCTTTGAATTGATTGTCGATATAACGTCAATTGATTTTGAAGCAGCTACGAGTGATGGCTGCTGACCATATACAGCAAGTGCTTTCTCTGACAATTTCTTTGCTTCTGAAGAATTTCCGTTCTCAAGAAGTTTTTTGATACGTCCTGCAGAAAGCTCTGCACCTTTTTCTGAAACATCTGCTGGCAACTCCAATGCTGGGTCAAGAGCAGAGAAGTTATCGATAGCTGTGTTACAAGCACTGCGAAGCTTGCTCTCTGACTTCATAGAGTCTGTGCTGTTGAGAGCCTCAACGCCGGCATTGTACTTGTTGATGTAGTCCATGTATTTTTTATTTGTGTTAGCATCTTTTATGTCTGCCCAGTAAGCGTTTGCGGCTGCTGGCTCACGTTTGTTCCAAGCGTTAACACCATCTGCAATAGCCTGCTCGTCTGCGCTCATTTTTGTAGATACACAAGAGATTGCGAACATAGCTGCAAGAACTGAAGTTAAAATAATTCCTATTTTTTTCATTTAGAAACCTCCTTTACAAGACGGAATCCAACATCTGGACTTACGTTCTGTCCTTCGATGCTGCGGAAATAAGAAATACGCAAGTCTGTAGGACCGTCCATCCAAGAACCACCCTTAACTACACGCATTGTTGATTCTTCGTCAGCATTTTCTGTACGGTCTGTTGATGTCCATTCCCATACATTTCCTGACATATCTGCAAGTCCCCACGCATTGTTTCCGTTTTCGAATGAACCAACTGGTGAAGTCTGCTTGAACTGTTTGTTTCCTTTGAAATTAGCGCATTTTGCTTTCTTTGGGTCTTCGTCGCCCCATGGGTAGATTGTCTCTTTTCCTGCGCGGGCTGCTTTTTCCCATTCCTCTTCTGTTGGAAGACGGTACTTAGCTCCTGTCTGCTCTGAAAGCCACTCTGCGTAAGCTTCTGCATCTTTTACAGAAACACCTACAACCGGCTGTTTGTCCTGATTGTAGTCTGAGTTTTCAAAATACTCTGGAACTGAGTCTGAGCGTGTTACGTGCAGGTAAGCTGCGTACTCTGCGTTTGTAACTGGGGTTACAGCCATAGCGTAAGCGTCTGTTGTTGCTTTGTGAGAAGCCTCTGATTTACCTGCTTTGCTGTCGTGTGCAACTGCGCCTGCGTTGAACTCGCCTGCTTCAATGTCTACGAACTTGTAGTTTGCATTGAAATCTTCGCAGTGAATGTAGCGAGCGTCTACTGCTGAATCTTTGTCAAACTTCTTCATTGCTTTTGAAGCCTGTGCAGAAAGAGCAAATGCTGTAGATACAGTCAATGTAACAGGTTTGTTCTTGTACTCAGCTGCTACTGGGTACTCAACAGAAGCTGTTCCTTTTGAATCTGTTTTGATTGTTGAAACAACTTCCTGAGCTTCAGAAGCAGATGCGAGAAGTGAAGATACTTCCCAGTAAGCCTTGAGTGTAAGACCAGAAACTGCTTTGCCTGCTTTGTCTGTAACTTTTACAGAGATTTGTGTCTCTGGCGAAATGAATCCGTCTGGAGCAGACATTGTAATAACAAGATTCTTTACGATGTCTTCGCAGATAGCTTCAATTCTTCTTGAGAACAATTCTGTTGCGCCTTCCTGAACTGTAAGAAGCTCAGTCTCTCCGTTGTCAGCAAGAATTGTGAGAATTGCCATAGACTCGTTGATTTTCTCAGCCGGTGACTTTGATGAAAGTGCTTCATAGCGAGGGCTGATAGAAGCTCTGAGTTTGTTGGCAAACTCTTTCTCCAGTTTGTCCCAGTCAGCAACCTTCATGCGGTAAGCTACGTTAAGCTCTTTCTTATCCTTTGTGTAAGGTTTGAGCTCCGCAAGGCGGTTGTTTACTGATTCGTCACTCACGTTGATACGTGGAGCTTTAGGATTAGAGGCTCTTACGATTGTTGTAAGAGCTGTCTCAATAAGATCTTTTTTACCTGTGAACGCTGCGGTTTCCTTTGTTGAGCCTTTTCCGTAGCCGTAGTAGAAACCATCTTCTTCTTTTACTAGCTTTGGATCAGGTTTTGCAAATACAAAACTTCCGAACAGTGCAATACTAATAGAAAGTGCAAAAACTCTAAAACGATTTTTGCCAATGAATTCGCACATAATAAATCTCCTTATCATTAGCTAAAATATTTTAAGCATTATATGTAATTTAATAAATTGAAAAAGTGCAAATTTTCAAGAAAATGAAGAAATTTTTAAAAATATCAAATTATTTAAAATTAAATCTCTAAAATGTATAATATGTATAAAATCTACAGTTACAAGAAAGTTTTGTTTTTTAATTATTTTTATAGAATTTGGATTTTTACGAAGTTGAATTGAAAAAAATGGCATAAGATAAGGCGAATGTTAGTTTTGATAGAAAGCTCAGAAACTTCGTTTCTGCGTATTTTATTTTTTGAAACGAAGTTTCTAAAACTCGACATTTGACTATATAAAATGTTAAACTGTCGCCATGAAAAATTCTATTGTAAAAATATGCAGTTTTTTACTGTTACTATCATTGTCGCTGGTTGCATGCTCATCCAATAAAGAGATTCCTGAGGGTGTTAGTGCAAAGGTTCTTATACAGGAAGGTCAAAACGAGTATAACAGAGGCAGATACAACAGTGCCCTGCGTTTTTATGATGCGGTTATAGAGCGTTATGGTGATGACGTGTCCTTATATATAGAAGCAACTTATGAAATCGCTCATATTTACTTGAAAAAAAAGAAATATGACAGAGCTGAACCGCTGTTGAACGAGATTCTAAATATGTATCCAAAGCATAATCCTGGCGAGCTTCCGCCAGCTTATGAAAAACTTGCAAAAATTTGTCTGGAAAAAATTCCTCACAAAGAAAAGAACTAGAGGGCGGTCGCTGGACGAAAGACACTCAGGCTGGGCAGAATCCTGCAAAACCTGTGTGTCTTTTGTTTTTAACGGCCTCGGTCTTTTTTGTTGTCAGGCACAATAATCGTGTCTATCGTAATTTTCTTTGAGGCGGCAGTCTTTGCGACCAGCTCCTTTGTGTACTTTCCTAGGCCTCTTGGCGTATGATGTGGCTCTGCGTCTCCAATCAGGATAATCTTTTTTTCTGCATTTTTTCTCCATTTGAAGAAATCCATTGAACCGTATAAAGCTTCGTAGACAGCTTCTGGAATATCGCCGCCTTCGTTTCCTTTTATTGTAAAACTGTTCAGATTCTCCTCAAATTCGTCTATTGATTCCGTAAAATCAAATTTTTTTACAGGAAGTTTTTGGAATTTGAAATTGTCTCCATAATCCCTGTAGAGCAAGAGTCCAAGCCTGATTGAGCCGAATTTGGACAGAGCAGCCCTTAATTTTGGAATCCAATTCGTCCTCAATTCCTCCATGTCATCTTTCATGCTGCCCGTGGCATCTATGGCAAAAACTACGTCCACTATATCTTTTGGATTTATTTCATTCAAAGAATTCATCACGTCAGTAGGAAGCGATTGAGGACCTTTTGAGACAACGGCCTTGCCCTTGTTCTGGCTTGAAATTTCCTTGAAACTTTCTACGGCTTTTGGATTGTAATTATCAGTAAGAATTGGGACTACGGTTGGTTCCGGCGGTGGCGGGTCAGGAATGCCCAAGTCAAACATAAAAGGATTGTCCGCAAAATTTCCGTCGTAATCCGCATATTTTTTTTCAAATGAGCGGATGTTTATATAGGTTCCCCTTTGTATTTTTATGGTTCCGTTCCTCGTCCATGGGTAGCCGTAAGCCATTTCGTTCGGAATGTAGATATGAAAAGCTTCTCCGAATTCTTTGTCTGGCTCTGGCGTTGAGTCCAAAAGACTGTACTGCGAGTATTTGCTGTTTAGCACTTGTCCGTTCAGAACTCGTATTTCATCGCCGTTTATTGCGTTATATTCCAATGCTCTGTATGCGTAATTGTCATTTTTTCCTTCAGGGTCTTTTGTTGTTTCCGTCAGCAAAATGGATTCAATATTCGATTTTTTTCTTATATAGATATGAAATCCCTTTATTGTGTCGAAAGTCGCTCCATTCTCATAGACAAGTCGTATATCTTCGGCTCTTACGAGAATGTCGTCCGCAGAGAATGCAGGAACTATGAAAACTGACATCAACAGAGAAAAAATAACGATAAAGGAAAAAATTGTTTTTTTCATATCTATAAAATCGGTGCTTTTGCTGTTTGAAAACAGTTGAAAATGTGATATACTAAAACGATGTCGTAAAGACTGTTACTAAAGGAAACCTCTAAAAAATTCTGTTTTTAGGGATTTCTCAAATTTTAGAGAGAGTTTTGTTTTGTTGTTTATTTGATAAAGAGTGTGATTATGGTAGATAAAGATGGTTTTGAGTCGGTAGATTTGCAGGATTTTCTTGGCGAGGAGGAGACTGGCAGCGATGTCATTGATACTGGTATTGTTGTTTTTACAGAGAAACAGCAGCACTTGGTTGATATGCTTTGCGAACGCCTCGAAAAAAATGACAGGGATCATCTGAAAAACTGTCGAAAAAGAATCTATGATTTGAAAAAACTTGCAGCAGCAATCGCTAACTTTCCGTCCTTGCTGGAGCGGGCTGATTTGACCGTAGGCTCTAGAACACCTTACTCTCTCGTTGATTCTTTGCTGAACAGTAGCCGTCAGGGTGATATGACATTGCAGCTGCCTTCAAAAGCTATTCTTGGCAAGGGATTCTTGGTCTCAAAGCTGCATTCTTTCTCAAGCTTTGAGAAGCTTGCCCGCCAAGCTGAATTTGACGAGAAAATCTGCCAGCAGTTCCATCTGGAGACAATCAGCATGATGTTCCTCTTGCTTGCAGAGGATGTGTACTTGAGCCTTATGCACGATACAATGCTTCCAATGGGGCTTAGACAGCAGATTGCTGTTTCTCTGCTCCTTTTGTGGGAGCACCGCGCTGACCAGAATGTTTCTGATATTTCTCCTGTCTTGCAGAATGTTTGGATGGCTAGAACCCGTCTTGCTCCTGCATTCGGCACTATGATGGGGACCAGCGAGCTTATCATGCTCTCGTTCCAGCTTGATGACCAATGGTCTGATTTTATACGTACAAAACTTGGGGAACCTGACGTTAACATGGCTATGGAGGAATTCCTGTTCGGAATTTCCTACGAGCAAATTACAAAACTTAAGAAAATGCTTCGTGAGAAAGGAATCTCGGCAATTGGACGAGAGGAAGTTTCTTCTTATCTTGGCGAGAATGTCAAAACTGACATGAGTATGGATTACCGTGACTTTTTCCAGCAGTATTCGATTAGGCGCGACAATGCCCGTGTTCGTAACCGACTTGGCATTGAGGGCCCTCACCGTACATTGGAAGACCACTTCATTTGCTATGTAATGAACCGTGAAAAAGAGAAGCAGGAGAGAGATGCAGTTGTTGAAAAACTGTAAATTCTTGCTGCTTATAGCTGCTCTCTGTGCTTTTTCTGCCTGTTCCGTTGGCAAAAACAGCTCAGAAGCGGACTTTCTTTCGTTTGTTGAAAATTCGCCAGATTGTTTTTGCAATTCACTTGCTTGGGAATCTGTTTGCGACGGCATTGATTACGCTTTTTATAAAAACGCGGAAGTTCCTGTCCGTCTCCATATTCTCAAGATTTCACTTTCAGAGCGAAATCTTGACTTATTTGCTTATCCTGAAAATAATTGTACCGTCTTAAAAGGCGTTTCCACAAAAAAAATTGCTAAAAGTAAAGGTGCCGTCGTTGCTTTTAATACGACACCTTTTTCTTGTGGCTTGTCAAATTCTCTTTTTGAACGGATTTTTTCAATAAGGCGAAGATTGGTAGGCATTCACTCCGTTTTAGAAAATATAATCGCAGATCCTGTAAAATCTTATGATGCCCT
>CADCRJ010000115.1 GCA_902803735.1 uncultured Spirochaetaceae bacterium | reverse complement strand
TAACGGCAAAAAATACTCCGTGATTGAATGCCGTCCGCAGACGGGAAGAACTCACCAAATTCGAGTGCATCTTGCATCAGTTGGTTTGCCGATTCTTGGAGACGTGCTTTATGGTGGCAGCAAATTCTCAAGAATTATGCTTCATGCTGCCTCTTTGGAATTTCCGCATCCAGAGACTGGAAAAATAACGCTAGTTAGTGCTCCAGAACCGCCCGAATTCGTTGACTAATGTTCTTAAATACCTTATATTATAAGCTCAATTCTACACTAGTAATTTTATGCACATTTTAAGAATTTGCGGAAAGCAGATTCTTTGGAGGAATAAATTGGTCAAAATCAGACTCAAGAGATTCGGTACAAAGGCTCGCCCTTGCTATCGTATCGTTGTGCAGGATGCACGCAAACCACGTGATGGTACTACAATCGAGGAAATCGGATACTATCATCCGATTGCAAAAGAGGATGCTCAGATTTCTTTCAATGAAGAGCGTGCTCGTTATTGGATTGGTGTTGGTGCACAGCCAACTGATACAGTTAAACGCATATTTAACAAGAAAGGCTTTACAAAGAAATAGTTTAACGGGAGTTACGGGGAATGGAAAAAGACCTGATTGAATATATTGCAAAATCATTGGTCGATGACCCCAGTGCAGTCTCGGTAAATGAAACCGAAGGTGAGCGTGGTTCTATATTGGAGCTTCGTGTTGCCCAGGGTGATATTGGTAAGGTTATCGGTAAATATGGCCGTATTGCGAAAGCATTGCGCACAGTTTTGAGTGCTTCTGCCAGTAAAGACGGTAAACGATACAGCCTGGAAATACTGGACTAGTTGAACTGTGGAACAATCTGATACGCACAAAGAGAATAAGCTGATGTCTTCCAAAATCAAGGACTCATCGATTCCTGAATCAAAAAATCACGAATCAGATGTTCAGAAATCTTTGGAAAAACAAATGTTTATTGTTGGTTTCGTCCGTGGTTCTCATGGAATTTCGGGTGAATTCAAAGTAGAGAGTGCTTCTGGTTATTTTGAGCATTTTGAACAGATGACCGAGGTAACTTTGAGAAATGGGAAAACTGGCGAGACAAAACCTTTTAAGGTTGAGTCTGTTGATGCAGGAACCCATGACTTATACATGAAGCTTGCGGGTATTGATACCCCTGAGGCTGTAAAAAAATACAACCGCTGGGAAATCTTAGTTCCGCGTGATAACGCTTGTCCTCTTGAAGAGAATGAGTGGTATATCGAAGATTTGAAACAATGTGCTCTTGTTTACCAAGAGACAAAAGACGGATTTGCAGATGAGACTGTACCCACACAGGTGGGAATTGTCACAGACGTAATGGAAGGCGGTTCTGGGTACCTCTTGGAGGTTCTTCTGGCCGAGAATTGTGATTTGCTTGATGATGCTGTTAAATATGATGCCGGTGGCAAGGTGAGAACCGTTTTGGTTCCTCTTAAAGATGAGTTCATCGGAAAGGTTGATGTGCAGAACAAGAAAATCCAATTGATGCACCTCTGGATTCTGGAGTAATTCCATGAAATTTACTGTGCTGACCTTATTCCCTGAAATTCCGCGCGCTTTTTTTGAGACCTCAATCATGGCGAAGGCGGTTGAGCGGGGAATTATTGCCTACGATTTAGTGAATATCAGGGATTTTGCCTTTGATAGACACAAGACTTGTGATGACAAACCGTATGGGGGTGGTGCCGGTCAGTTGCTGATGGCAGAACCTCTTGGGCGCGCTTTGGATAGTGTTGAGGCATACAAAAAGCACGTGATTTATGTCACGCCTAGTGGAAAGCCTTTTACGCAGAAAAAAGCGCTTGAATTGAGCCAAAAAGACGAAATTGTCCTGGTTTGCGGGCGTTACGAAGGTATTGACCAGCGAATCATTGATTTGTACGTTGATGATGAAATCTCTATTGGGGATTATGTCATGTCAAGCGGAGAAGTTGCGGCGACTGTAATCATCGATTCTGTTTATCGATTGGTTGAGGATGTCATTACTTCTGAATCATTGGACGAAGAAAGTTATTCTGGCGGACTTTTGGAATATCCTCAGTATACTCGCCCAGCAGTATACAAAGGCTTGGCTGTTCCTGATGTTTTAATCGGGGGCAATCATGAACTTATTCGAAAGTGGCGGCTGAAAAAGCGGCTTCAGAAAACTTTTGCAAACAGACCTGATTTAATCAGTAGTGCAAGGTTGACTGGGCAGTTGACTGCAGAAGCCGAAAAGATGATTGAGGAACTGTCGGAACTGTGCTTCTTTAAGCATAACCGCAGAAAACGCAAACGTGCACCTAAAAAAGATGTGCCGTTAGTTACAGCAGAGGAAAATAATCATGAATCTGATTAGAACAATTGAAGAAAAGCAGATGGATGAAAACTCACTCAACTTCAGAGTTGGTGATACAGTAAAAGTCCATTTTGAGATTATCGAGGGAAAAACAAAACGTATCCAGATTTACGAGGGTCTTGTTATTTGTATTAAGAACAGCGGTGTTCGCAAAACATTCACAGTTCGCAAGACTTCTTACGGTGTTGGCGTTGAGCGTATTTTCCCTGTTTACAGCCCACGTGTTGTAAAAGTAGAAGTTGTTCGCGTTGGTAAGGTTCGCAGATCTAAGCTTTACTACATCCGTGACAAAGTTGGTAAGGATGCAAAAGTTAAGGAACTTGTTGGACCAAAAGCAGTTGCTTACCTCAAATGGTCACGTGACCTTGCAAAAGCAGCAGAAGCAAAAGAAGCTTCTATCAATGCAGAGGCTAAGGCTGAGCACGCAACAGAAGCAAAATCTGAAAAAGCAAAGAAATAAGCTTTTAAGAAAACCGGTTTCCCTGTTTGGAGAAGCCGGTTTTTTATTGTTGTTGGGAATTTAATCATATTGAATACAACAAATTCTGTTTTAAGGAATATTCACGTTATTCCTGCAGGGGATATTGTAAATTCTCGCAATGCGGATATTTACGACGGAAAAACTGTTACGGGGCGGGTTTTGGAGAAAGCTGCTGACGGACAGTATATTGTGTCATTGGCTGGTCGTAGACTTCTTGTATCTTCAAATCTCTCGCTTTTAAAGGGAGAGCCTTTTTCTGCAACTGTAAAAATTTACAACGGCTTAGTATATCTTATGCTTGAAGAAAACAGTTCTCTTGAAAAATCTGTCGTCTTGCGTATTGGTGGTAATGATACAGGCGGTTCCCTTCCTGCTTCTGCAATAAAGCTGCTTACAGAACTTGGTATAGAACCCTCGCAGATTTCTTTTAGGCTTGTCCAGATTCTTTGCGAGATGAGAGAAAAAATTGACAAAAATCTTATAAATAGGGTTTTAATCGAATTTCAGGGCGAGAATGATGAAAATCTGCTTGAGCTTGCTTTGTTGCTTGGAATCCGAGGAATCCCGTTTAACAGGGATTTTGTGAAAAAAATCCTGTATGAGAGAGAGTCTAGAAAGTCCAAGGATAATAAACGGCAATACTTACAGCCTTCTGATGAAACTGATGAGACTGCGAATAAAAAGTCTGTGAAGCGATATTTTGAATCTGTCGATTTGGCTTGTAAAAATCAACGTGCTGGTGCTTTGACCTTGTTTAACATGATAAAATCGGCTCAAAAAAATAAATCAGGAAATCTTCATTGGCTTCTGCTTCCATTTGAAAGCCGCGTTCAAGATTTTAAAGGAGATTTTAGAGTTTTAATTGATAAAGAAACTTTTACTGTAAAGAAAATTGTTATATTTGCAAAAAAAAATATGAAAAAAAAAATTTTTGTGATATACTTCAACAAAAATGCGATAGAATCAATAGACTTTGGTTTTTATCCCGACATTTCAGAATCAAAAAAGAAGATGTGTGTACAGATTGTAAAAACTCTTTTTGCTGATGATTTGAAATATGGTTGTAGCGTTTCTTACTGTGATTTTTCTTTGATTTCAAATCTTTGTGCTGCAAATGAGAGCGTTTCCGTATTCAGGGGAATGGCATGATTGAGGCACTTTATCCAGTTGAAGCAGATGCTCCTTTTTTTGAGGGGACTTGTTCCGTAAAAGATAAAATAAAATCTGTCGCGCAGGCTGAGAATATTCCGTTGGATTTTGAGAATGTGGATTTAATTTCATTGGAATCAGTTTTTGATATATTTTCTGAAAAACATATTGATGTAATTGCAAAGTTCTTTGATTTTATTGAGAGAATGGACTGAGGCATTGTTATGGCTAATTTTTCAAGGATTAATTGTAGTGATATAAAACTCGGAATGAAATTCCCGTCACCAGTTTTTTTTGATGACGGCGAGAATATGTTCGTCGCAGAGAATAAGACAATAAAAGCCTATCACATAGCAGCCCTTGCTCGTTGGAATATACCGTATTTGTTGATTGATGAGTCTGGCGAGGATGAGCTTGAAGAACTTGATGAGTTTGATGATTCTCCTGTTGAAGAGCTTTATGAATTGGATGATGCTGAGGAATTGGAGGAGCTTTAAAGTTAGAATTGACTAAAAATCAACAAAAGCCTTCTACGAAGATTGTTGGTAATGCAGGTGAAGATAAGGCTTCTGCATATCTTTTGTCTGCTGGATATAAAATTATTGCCCGCAATTGGAGGACAAGGGGCGGAGAAATTGATATAATTGTAGAAAAAGATGATACGCTTGTTTTTGTAGAAGTAAAAACATTGCCAAGTGGAAATCTTGAAACTTTGTCGCATGAACTGAATCGCAAAAAGCAGAAAAGGATTATCGAAACAGCTAAATTTTTCTTGGTGACTAATCGAAAATATAGTAACAGAGTAATCCGTTTCGATGTATTGGTTATTGATATGCCGGGGTTTTCTTCTGTTTATCATATAAAAGATGCTTTTGCGGAGTTAGTATGACTTCTTCTACAAATATTGCTGTTTCCGAAGGAAAAATATCATCTCGTGTTATGGAGATGCGCGAAAAAATTAAGAATCCACGATACCTTGATTTTGCGATTCAAAGGATTGCTGTCGTTTTGAGTCGGCGTATTGTTGAGGATGCAGAGCAGCATTTTTTAAGGAGAAGTAATGAGACGTAACGATGGTTATCATAATCGGGGCGGCAAAAACCGAAATTCCAATAATCGAAACAAGAATAATGACAATGGTGGCAGACGCCAGCAAGAGCGCAGACGAAGTGTTTCTGCCATATCGCAAAAAGAAGCCGTAGAAAATGAGAACGCAATCCGTGCGTTCAAAGCAAACTGTCCAATCTGTGAAATTTGCGGTGAACCAATCCGCGAAATAGAGTGTGCCATAGCAAATAAAGGCACCGAAAATCCTGTACATGTTGAGTGTGTAATAAAAAAACTTTTGGAAAAAGAGCATCCGAATTCAAATGAGCGGTTGTCTTATATAGGACAAGGTCGTTTTGCTATCATTCATTATGATAATCCGCATGATATTCGTCATTTTTCTATCAAAAAAATAATTGAATGGGAAAATAGGGAAAAACGCAGCGAGTGGCGTGATGAAATGGCTCGTTTATACAGCAGAATTCGCTAAAAATAATGCCAGGAACCGGAATCGAACCGGCACGACGGTATTAGCTGTCGAGGGATTTTAAGTCCCTTGTGTCTACCTATTCCACCAT
>CADCRJ010000114.1 GCA_902803735.1 uncultured Spirochaetaceae bacterium | reverse complement strand
GGCTTTGTTGAAGTCGATGGAAAGAAGATCGGAGCAAACGGTAAGTTCCTTTCTGTCGAAAAATACAAGGACGGCAAAGTAAAATAAAGCAAAAAAAAACTGAGCACCAGAAAGAGAAAGAGGTCATTTTAAGATGCCTTTTTCTCTTTTTTTCACGAGTCAGAGGTGTTATATGGACGCCCGCACTGGGGAGCACTAAGAAAACAAGGGAATCTTATGGTTGTACTTTTTCTTCTATTTGTAGCAGTTATATATGCTACAGTTTTATGTATTGGTTCTATTGTTGCTGCCATGTTACAAAGCATAATTATGTATTCTCCATTAATTATGCTTTGTATACTATTCAATATTGCTCTTATAATACAAACTGTAATTGCAATCTTTTCCAAAATTAAAAAAAAGAAGTTTGGCAGGGGAAATATAATCAGGACAATTATTTTAGGAATAATTTCATTTATTTTGTTTGCAGTCTCTATTATTCTGATTTTTTTAAAAAATTTTCAAACATGGAAAGAACTTTATTCGGCTTGGGTAAGTTAGCCATTTCCTAACATTCTACATACAAAAACCGGATGTCGGGTCTGCGCCCGCCATGCGAATGATAAAAGCATTGTGAGCGAAGTAATGCAGAAATGTGCTTCGTCAAGAGCGAGAAATTCCAGGAAATGGAGCTTTCAACAAAAGACGGCTTTGTCATCGTTGACGGAAAGAAAATCGGCTCAAACGGCAAGTTCCTTTCTGTAGAAAAATACAAAGATGGAAAAGTAAAATAATCCGAACCGAAAATCCAAATGAGCACTAAAATCCAAGTGCTCAATCCTTGGATTTTAGGATTCTCTCTTTGCTTTAACCGCGCATTTACCGCACATTCTTGTGCGGAAATTTATGAAATTATATGGCAGCAGGAAAAATCTTGCTGCTTTTTTTTAAATCTCCTGATTTTTTTATTGACAAATGCAAAAATCTGTATTATATTCATTATTGTAATTATTACAAATTTAATTACAAGGGGTACAATATGAAAAGATGGGTTTGCAAAGTTTGCGGATATATACATACAGGAGACAATGCTCCTGAAGTCTGCCCACAGTGCAAGGCAAAAAATGCCTTTTCTGAATTAAAGGAATCATCAGGTTTTGCTGATGAACATAAAGTAGGAATTGCAAAGGGACTTGACCCAGAAGTTGTTCAGGGACTTGTTGACAATTTCAACGGCGAGTGCAGCGAAGTAGGTATGTACCTCGCAATGGCTCGACAAGCAGACCGAGAAGGCTACCCTGAAGTTGCCGAGGCGTTCAAACGCTATGCTTTTGAGGAAGCCGACCATGCGTCACGTTTCGCAGAGCTTCTTGGAGAAGTTCTCACTCCGTCAACGAAGAAAAATCTTGAGCTTAGAGCCGCTGCTGAAGCAGGAGCATGCGAGGGCAAACTACAGCTCGCAAAAAGAGCAAAAGAGCTTGGATACGACGCTATACATGACACCGTACATGAAATGGCAAAAGACGAGGCTCGCCACGGAGCTGGATTCGCTGGCTTGCTGAAGAGATATTTCAACTAAGGTACTATAGACTAGAACCATCTGCTTGGCAGGTGGTTCTTTTTTTATCCTTTTCCTGCTCGCTCGCAATATTGTTGCTCATTCTAAGCAACAGATTCAAGACAGACTCTTTTTCTTCGTTTGAAAAACCTTTCCAAGCAGTTTCAAGCAATTGCTTGGAAATTTTATCCGTTATGCAGGTATAGGATTTACCAGCTTCTGTAAGGCTTATAATCTTACAGCGACAATCCACGTTGTTTTTATCAATAGAGACAAGTCCTAACACTGCCAATTTTTTTACAAGAGCAGTCGTAGTTGATTTATCGCGATTTATTTTTTCAGAAAGCTCCCCCATAGTCAAACTGCCAAAACGCGATAAGCAAAATAAAATAAATCCGTGCGAAGACACCAATGCAGGAAGCCCCTGCACTGCCATTCTCTCCTGCAAAAAAGCTGCTAATTCAGAGTGAATTCGAGAGATTAATGAAAGCACAGATGATACATCATAAGTCATAGGCGAATTATAACACAGATTCCGTTCTGGTTATATAGTAGATTTTTATTCAGCATTAAGTCAGTGTTTTAATTTTATCTTTGTCAAGTATCAAACCTTTATTGTATAACGCAAGATTTTTGTTTATGCTATGAAGTGAAAAAACTTTTTACGCAGGAATTCCTGCATTCCCACAGGAGAAAATATGCTTTCTGATATTGAAATCTCACAGCAGAACAAAATGCTTCCGATTACTGAAGTTGCTCAAAAAATTGGAATAACAGCAGATGATTTGGAACAGTACGGACCTTATAAAGCAAAGATTACATTCAAAAAGCTTCGAGAGCTTCAAGAAAAAGTAAAAGACCCCAAAAAGAGAGGAAAATTGATTCTTACAACAGCCGTAACACCAACTCCTGCAGGAGAAGGAAAATCCACAGTCTCAATCGGGCTGGGAGACGGACTTTGCAAGATTGGAAAGAAATCTGTAATAGCACTCAGGGAGCCTTCATTGGGTCCATGCTTTGGCGTAAAAGGCGGCGCTTGTGGCGGTGGCTACGCACAGATTGTTCCTATGGAAGACATAAACCTTCACTTTACAGGTGACATCCATGCTATATCAATAGCAAATAACTTGATGTCTGCCCTTATTGATAACCATATACAGCAGGGAAACCCACTCCAGATTGACCCAAGGACAATCTCATGGAAAAGAGTCGTAGACTTGAATGACCGTGCTCTAAGAAACGTAACGATAGGTCTTGGCGGTCGAACAAACGGCGTTCCAAGGGAAGACCACTTCTGCATCTCAGTTGCAAGCGAACTTATGGCTATCGTATGCCTCTCAACTTCAATAAGCGATTTGAAAAACCGCATAGATTCTATAACAATTGCCCAGAGCTACGACAAGAGACCTGTTAAATTTGGTGAGCTAAAATGCACAGGTGCAATCGCTGCTCTGCTAAAAGACGCAATCAGACCAAACGTTGTTCAGACTCTTGAGAAAAACCCTGTATTTGTACATGGTGGTCCATTTGCAAATATTGCACAGGGAACGAACTCTGTCAATGCAACATTGTGCGCCCTTGCAAGCGGTGACTATGTTGTTACAGAAGCTGGCTTTGCGGCAGACTTAGGTGCAGAAAAATTCATGGACATAAAGTGCCGTGCTGCAGGAATCTCTCCTGATGCAGTTGTCATCGTCGCAACGGTAAGAGCTTTGAAAATGCACGGCGGTATGGCAAAAGCAGACCTTTCTTCACCAAGCGTCGCAGCTCTTCAAAAGGGATTCGAGAATCTTGCCGTTCATATTGAGAATATCGCAAAATTCGGCGTTCCGAGCATTGTCGCAATCAACCGCTTTGTAACAGACACAGAGGAAGAAATCGAGTTGCTAAAAAAGCTGTGCCAGAACAAGGGTGCAAGGGCAGTTCTTTGCGAGGGATGGGAAAAAGGCGGAGAAGGTATGACCGACCTTGCTCGTACGGTTGTAGAAGTAACAAATACCGAGAAAGCTAATTTCAACTATCTGTATGAGGCATCAACACCTTTAGTAGATAAAATCCGTACAATCGCAAGGCAGATTTACCGTGCTCGCGACATTGAGCTTCCAGCTTCTGTTGTCAAGAAACTCAGGGAATTTGAAGAGCAGGGCTACAAAGATTTGCCAGTCTGCATCGCAAAAACTCAGAATTCAATAAGCCATGACCCAAAACTTGCAGGTGCTCCAAAAGATTATATGTTCCCTGTTCGTGACGTACAGCTTTATTCAGGAGCAGGATTTATTGTCGTCCTTGCAGGAGAGATTATGACTATGCCAGGCTTGCCAAAACTTCCTGCAGCATTATCAATTGACGTTGATGATGACGGAAAAATCACAGGATTGTTCTAGAGGGAATAATATGATTTCTTTTTTTCTAAAGAAGAATTTTTGTGACGGATGGGATAATTTATTTTTTATCGTCGCATCTAATTTGTTTCCGATTATAGTGGTGGCAGCTGGATTTTTTGGTATTCGCTATGCAGCGGACAAGCCTTTTGTGATTCAGGCATTGTCAATAATTCTGTTTACAGGAATTCTTATGATGGTTGTATTTGCTTTTGGAGCAAATGCTGCCAAAATAGCGAATTTTGACACGCCGTCATTCGGAGCTTTTTTCAGGTGCTTCTCGTACTCATGGAAAGTCGGACTGCTGTTCGGAATTATGATTTCAACAGGCTTGCTGATTGCAAAACTTGGTATTTTGTATTATCTGAACATGTTCGGAGCAAGTCAAAATATTATATGGTTCTTGCCTGCTGCGCTTCTCTGCTGGTTTGTAATTGTCTGTGCAATTGCGTTCCAGTGGTTTATTCCGCTCTACTTTTTGCAGGAAACAAATAATTTTTCAAAGTGTTTCAAAAAGTCGTTCATAATATTCTTCGACAATCCTTTGTTTTCCATTGGAATGTTTATTCATAACGTGCTTCTATTCACTTTGTCGCTTTGTTTTGTTCTTCTTCTGCCAGGATTTTCAGGCATCACAATATCTTCGATGAATGCCTTAAGGCTTAGACTTTATAAGTATGACTGGATTGAAGAGCATCCTGAAATTGCAAATAGCAGGGTAAAACGCTCTAAGGTTCCATGGGATGAGCTGCTTGCAGATGACAAAGAGTCATTGGGACCTAGAAAAATCAGCAGTTTCTTGTTTCCATGGCGATAAACGACACAAATACAAGGCTCTTGTAAACAACCTGTTCGGAAACCTTAGGTTCTGAACAGGTTTATTTATGATTAGGCTTTTATTGCTTTTATCGCGTTAACCATCTCGATTGCACCAAGAGCACAATCATATCCTTTGTTACCAGCCTTTGTACCTGCACGCTCAACAGCCTGCTGAATCGTGTCGGTCGTAAGCACACCAAACATTACAGGAAGTCCTGTGTTAAGGCTTACCTGTGCAATGCCTTTAGAAACCTCCGCACAAACATAGTCGTAGTGGCTTGTCGCTCCTCTGATAACAGCACCAAGACAAATAAGCACATCATACTTTCCTGTCTCAGCCATGTGTTTTGCTGCGACAGGAATTTCAAATGAACCCGGAACCCAGCAAAGGTCAATGTTTTCATCAGGTACATCATGGCGAACAAGCCCGTCTCTCGCACCTTCAATGAGTTTTGAGACAATAAATTCATTAAAACGTGCGGCAACGATGCCCACCTTCATTTTTTTCCCATCTTGACCAGAAGCAACCAGCTTACCTTCAATAATATTCATAATATTTCTCCTATATATTGTTCAAAATATGACCCATACGAATCGCTTTGGTTTCAAGATATTTCTTGTCCACAGCGTTCGCTTCCATCTGCAACGGCACGCGTTCTACAATATCAAGCCCCACGTCCTTGTCACCAAGCCCATAGATTTTTTGCGGATTGTTCGTCATAAGCCTCAGCTTTTTCACGCCCAAATCCTTGAGAATCTGAATTCCGCAGTTATAGTCGCGAGCGTCCTCAGGCAGCCCCAGCGCAAGGTTTGCGTCCACAGTGTCCATTCCTTCGTCCTGCAAAGCATACGCCTTAATTTTGTTCAAAATGCCGATTCCGCGCCCCTCTTGCGAAAGATACACCAAAACGCCGCGCCCCTCCGCTGCAATCCGCTTCAACGCCGCCTCCAGCTGCTGCCCGCAATCGCACTTGAGAGAGCCGAACGTGTCGCCCGTCAGGCACTCGCTGTGAACGCGGCAAAGAACAGGCTCGCCGTTCGCAATGTCGCCCATAACAAGAGCTTCGTGATGTTCGTCAGTAATCTTGTTGTGGAAGCCGTAGAGCTTGAAAGTGCCGTATTTTGTCGGCAAATTCGCCACAGCCGAACGCTCCATAAAAATCTCGTGCTTTTTGCGCCACGCAATCAGGTCGGCAATCGTGATGAGCGTCATTCCCCATTCTTTTCGCATTTTGTCCAGCTCTGGAAGCCGCGCCATATGCCCGTCCGCGCTCATAATCTCGCAGCACAAGCCAGCCGCCTTCAAGCCCGCAAGCCTGCACAAATCCACAGTCGCCTCGGTGTGCCCCTGCCGCGCAAACACGCCATTCTTCACCGCGATGAGCGGGAACATATGCCCAGGACGGCGAAAATCTGAGGGCTTCGTGTCGTCTTTGGTGAGCGCAATCGCCGTCGCCGAGCGGTCAAACGCGCTGATGCCTGTAGACGTGGAAACGTGGTCAATCGACACCGTGAACGCCGTTTCGTGATTGTCGGTGTTTTTGGCAACCATCGGGAACAGCTCAAACTTTTCGGCAATCTCCTCGCTAATCGGCGTGCAAATCAAGCCTTTCGCGTTCACCGCCATAAAGTTGATGTTCTCGCCAGTCGCGAACTCCGCCGCGCAAATCAAATCGCCCTCGTTCTCGCGGTTCTCGTCGTCGGTAACCATAATCAGCTTGCCCGCACGCAAATCCGCCAAAGCCTGCTCAATGCTATCAAATTTTATTTTCTCTTCCATAAAAAATATTTCTCCAAAAATTTGTCATACAGAACTCGTTTCAGTATCTATTGTGTTTTTAGATTCCGAAATAAATTCGGAATGACATTTTAGTTGTGGAAACTTGGAAAGTTTAACATATCGATGTTTGATTGAGATTTATCCTCTTTTCCAAGATTCACAAAATGCTCAATATACTTGCCGACCACATCACATTCCACGTTTATGACGCTGCCAACCCGCTTGTTTTTCAGCGCGGTGTTCTCCCAAGTGTGCGGAATCACAGCCACGCTGAACTCGCCGTAATTGCCCTCGTCGCGCACGCTCGCCACCGTCAAGCTGATTCCGTCCAGCGCAACCGAGCCTTTTTCGATGATGTAGCGGGCGAGCGACTTTTCCACGCGAAAAAACACGTTGTACGCGTTGTCCTCCCGCCGAATCGCCGTCAGCCGCCCCGTGCCGTCGATGTGCCCGCTGACGATATGCCCGCCGAACCTGCCGTCTGCCCGCATTGCGCGCTCAAGGTTAACGGGAGAGCCAGCTGAAAGCAGCGAGAGCGACGTGCGTCGGAAAGTTTCGGGCGTAACGTCCGCGCAAAAACTCGCGTCGTCGTGCTTTGTAACCGTGAGGCAAATCCCGTTCACAGCCACGCTTTCGCCAAGGGATAGCTCAGACGCAAACTTTGCTTTTATATGCAAAACCAAAGAGCTGCCGTTTTGTTCGATTGAGCCGATTTCGCCAATATCTTCCACAATTCCCGTAAACATTTTCTCTCTAAAGCTCCCTTTTGTATTTCAGCAAAACATCGTCGCCGAATTGCTCCACGCCCGCCAATCTGAACTGCACCGCGTCATCTGGGCTGTCCACGCCCTCGCCGCGAATTGGCACGCGAATATCGGAAACTCCTCCGAAAATCTTTGGCGCAACGTATGCGTGGACCTCGTTCGCAAAGGGCAAAACAGAAGCCGCCAACTCTCCGCCACTTTCGACAAGAATGCTGTCGATTCCTCTTTCAGCAAGATATTCAAGCACTTCTTTTATGTTGATTCTGTGCTTTTCGACCAAGCGGAAACTTGCTGTTTCAACGCCTTGATAAAAAAGCCACTCCCGCATGTCGCTCGTGTGCGGATTGAAATATCCGTAAATCACGGTAACTTTCGACGTTTTTGCAGACTTCACGAGCGCGCTTTCCTCGGGTATTTCAAGATTGCTATCGATAACAATGCGCTCTGGCTGATGGTGCTCTTTTCCGTCGTCGAGTCGGCAAGTCAAAAGCGGGTCGTCGGCTTTCACTGTGCCTATTCCCGTCATAACTGCGGCAACGCTAGCGCGCGTTCTATGCACATTCTCGCGAGCCTTTTCGCCCGTAATCCACTTGCTTTTGCCCGAAACGGTCGCCGTTCTGCCGTCAGCCGTCATCGCATATTTCAGAATGACATAAGGCATTTTATGCGTAATATAATAGAAGAAAACTTCGTTAAGCTTATCACATTCTTCTTTCAAAAAGTCCTGCACAACCTCGATACCCGCAGCCTTGAGCTGTTCCACGCCCTTGCCGTTCACAAGATTGTTCGGGTCGCGGCTGCCAATAACCACCTTTGAAATCCCCGCCTCAATAATCGCCTGAGTGCAGGGCGGCTGCTTCCCCGTGTGGCAGCAAGGCTCAAGCGTCACGAACATCGTCGCGCCGTGCGGGTCAATGCCCTTTTCGCGAGCATTCTTCAAGCAATCGCGTTCTGCGTGCAAATTGCCGTAGCGGTGATGATAGCCAGTTGCCAAAACCTCGCCGTTTTTGACCAACACCGCACCAACAAGCGGGTTAGGGTGGGTAAAGCCTTCGCCTTTTTTGGCTTCTTCAATTGCCAAACGCATAAAATTTTCTTCAGACATATTAAAAATAGTTTTATATCAAACTAAATATTTAGTCAAGTTTTTATAAAAAAACCTCCTGAATTTCAGGAGGTTTTTCACCTATCTCGCATACTCAACGATGCGGGTTTCTCTAATCATTGTCAATTTTATGCGGCCTGGATAACGCAAGTCACTTTCGATTTGCTTCGCAATCTTCTGAGCAAGCTCTTTAACCTCGCCGTCAGGAATTTTCTCATTGTTTACGAGAATTCTCAGCTCACGACCGGCCTGAATAGCATAAGCCTTTTCAACACCAGTAAACTTCTCGGCAGTTTCCTCAAGGTTTTCAAGGCGTTTAACATAATTGTCAACCGTCTCCCTTCTGGCACCAGGGCGAGCAGCACTAATAGCATCAGCAATCTGAACAATAACAGCTTCGAGAGTCGTAGCCTCAACGTCATTATGGTGAGCCGCAATCGCATTAATAACGCTTGCATTCTCGCCCATCTTACGAGCCATCTCAGCTCCAACCTCTGCATGGTTCTGGTCGCTGTCATTCTCTGCGCCCTTACCGATGTCATGCAACAAAGCAGCTCGTTTTGCAAGCTCCTTGTTTGCCCCAACCTCGGCTGCAAGCAAACTTGCAATCTCAGCAACCTCTTTTGAATGAGTAAGTACGTTCTGTCCGTAACTTGTACGGAAGTAAAGTCTTCCCAACGCACGAACGCCTTCCTGATTCATATTATGGATTCCAAGCTCGAAGAGAACTTTCTCTCCTTCCTCGTAAATCTTTTGCTGAATTTCTCTTGTTACTTTCTGCACAATCTCTTCGATACGAGCAGGATGGATTCTTCCATCAGTAACAAGTCGCTCAAGAGCCTGCTTTGCAATCTCCTTGCGTACAGGGTCAAAACAGCTGATGACAACAGCTTCTGGCGTATCATCTATGATTATGTCTACACCGGTAAGCGTTTCAAGCGTCCTGATATTGCGTCCCTCACGACCGATAATCCTTCCCTTCATCTCATCGCTTGGCAAAGAAACCGTCGCAACAGTTATATCGCTAGTGGTCTCCGTCGCAATGCGCTGAATTGTCGAAACAAGAATCTCCTGAGCTTTTTTCTCAGCAGAGAGCTGAGCATCTTGCTCAATTTTATTGAGAAGAACCTGCGCATCATGGCGAGCATCATTCTCAAGATTCTTGATTATCAGCTTTTTAGCTTCCTGCACAGACAAGCCAGAAAGCCTTTCAAGCTCCTGCCTGTAAGTCTCTTCTTGCTGCGCAATGAGCTGCTCGCGTTTTTTCATAGAATTGACACGCTCTTCGTATTCCTTCTCTTTCTTGTCAAATTCCATGGAACGCTTGTCAAGCAGCTCCTCTTTTTTGTTAACTCTAGATTCGTAACGCTGGATTTCAGATCGTCTGTCACGATTCTCCCGTTCCTGCTGGTTTCGTTCGCGAATGAGTTGGTCTTTCGCTTCAAGCAAAATTTCCTTTTTCTGTGCTTCAGCTTCTTTTATTGCATCCTGTTTAACACGTTCCGCTTTTTGTTCGGAAGCAGATAATTGAAATCTGGCATAAAGCCATCGAATAATCCATCCAAGAACAATTCCAAAAACAGGGAGAACTATGAACAGAATCCTTGCTCTATTCATTTTTTAATTCCCCTTTAAATTTTAGAAAAGTAAATCAATCTATAATACAGTATCAGATTTGTAATGTCAAACTTAGAACGGGCAGAATTGAAAATAACGTAAGAAAAAAAATGAATTATTGATGAATGTGATAAAAACACACACTTCTGCCATAATCGCCCTACTCAAAAAAACAATCACGAGACGAAAATAGATACAGTATGTGTTTTTACACCATAAGAAGATTTTGCGGTATTTGTTTGTATTAAAAGAAATTACACGTCAAGGCTGAACAGCACACCTGCTTGTGGCGACACTCCAGCAAGACCATAACCTGTTGCCTGAGCCATCTGCACCGACGTCTGAATTTTCGCTTGATACGTGTCTATCAACGCATCAATGTGCTCTGCATCAATCTCACGAGTTTTAGCATCCAGCGACGGCTTGTTTTTCATAGAAACAAGCTGGTCAATCAGAGTATTCAGAATTTGAATTTTACTGATTGAAACACCATGCTGCTGTGGTTTTGCCGCTATCCCCGAAACATGCTCAAAGTGCGAGTAAATAACTAAAGCTGGATTTACAGGCACATACAGTTTGTTGCTACCAGATACAACAGAATTGTAAGAAAACGGATTAATAGAAATTGCATCGACCATATCCACACCCCTTATAGGTCATAACATCTATTAAATTTATCGGATGTGGATTTTTTTTATTTAGAGAAATTTGTTATAACTGCATGAATTCTAGCTTGCAACAGCTTTTACAAAGACCAAACAGCTACAATTAATGAAATTCGCTAAAATCGACACAAATTTATCAGTTGAACTGTTTTGACCAAGCGTTAAGCCTGTCCTCCATTGACTGAATGTTAGTCAAATTCGTATTCGTAACATCCGCAAGATATGGAACAACTACTCGGCTTTTTAGGCTTTCCCAGCGGCTAGGCAATTCTTGAGGTGCCTGAATAAATTCTTCAGGAGGCAGGTTACCAATCAAACTTTTATAGAACAAGTGAAAATTATGCTCGTTCATAGTTTTTAGTGCCGAAAAGCCGTTTGCAATTCCAAATGCGTTTGTATTCAAATTCATTCTTGCAATTCGCTGCATCATCTCTTTTTGGTTCTCCTCGGTAAAGAACCATTTTATAAAATCCAGGGCTGTTTTTGAAAACCTTGACTTTTTGTAAAGAGCAAGCATTGTTATGTCATCTTCCGCAATTATAGATTTTCCATCAGAAAGCCAGCGGAAGTCCGTGTCCTCAATCTGCTCTGGCAACAAGCTAAAAAGTTTATTACTTGTTGTATAAGAAAATAAACATCTTCCTAAAGCAATCTGCTTATAACTCGGCGTATAAAGATATTTGAAAGCAAAATCTTGCTCAACAACGGTAGATTCGTTCAGCTCAGAACTCCAAGCCTTTATATACCTTGTAAGCTGTTCGAGCTTATCTTTGTTCCATACAAATTCGCCATTTTTTTCACTAAAATCAACTCCGCTTAATTTTGCTGCCGTATAAAGAAAAGCTGGATCCCAAGAGGGAGCAAATCCCATGTTAGTAAATATTCCCTTCTTGTTCTTATCGTTAAAGCCACCGGCGATATCCCTTATTTGCTTGATTGTGAGCGTAAAATCTTCATTGACAAAGCTTTCATTCTTTGAAGAAAAAATTATTACAGGCAAATTGAAGCTTACTGGCAAAAGATATTGTTGAGTGCCAAACTTACCGTAATTCAGCATCGATTCATAAAAAGAATTTTTTGGGATTTTATTTTTCCCAAAAATATTTGAAATTGGAGCAAAATTTTTTTTGAGCTTCTTATTTTTAAGCCAAGAACCTATTATAATGTCTGGAGCCTTCTCATCCTTTGCAAGAGGCAACGACGCTGGTATATACTCTTTGTAAACGACAACAGCCTTTGTATACTCGTGCTGGGAATTGAACAACTCCGCATAAGAGACAAGTTCTGCTTGATCTGTCCAAATAGTTACGGTCTTGTAGCTTTTTTTGCACGATACAAACGAGAATGTTACAACGAAAATCGAAAGGATACTTATAAAAGACGAATATTTTTTCATAATAAAAAGCGGAGACTGTATCTCAGTCTCCGCTTTTTATTGTTACTTATTTTGAATTATTTTGCAAGATTCTCTGCTTCTTGGTAAATTGCCTCAAAGACAGGAACAATTTTATCATCATCCAAAGAACTGAATGCTACACGGAGTGTTTTTGAGTCAATCGCGATAGTTCCAATTCCCTTGTTGTTCAAGAGTGCCAAACGAAGCTCCTCTGCGTCAACTCCGCTCAAAGCAAAGCTCATAAAGTAGCCTGAATTGAATGGCAAGGCTTTAAGAACCTTTGAAGGGTGGCTGTCAACGAATGTACGTACTATTGTGTACCTGTTCTCAAGAATTGTGCGGTATTCAAGCTTCTGAGCCTCAAGGTTTGCATCCTTTATAGCTCCAAGAATCATGTTCTGAGAAGGTGTTGTTGAACAAGAAACAGACGAGCGGATAAGTCCCATCAATTTTTTGACAAGAGCATCATAATGAGCTTCTGACATTCCCTTGCCACCAAAAGTGATGAATCCATTTCTGAATCCCCAAGCAAAATCTTCTTTTGTCGGACCGTCAATCTTTATTGCAAGAACATTCTCGTGCAAATCACAAAGTTCAGCAAACAATGACTGAGGATAAATATCTTTCTCATAGTTAAGACCAAAATATGCATCATCGTCCCAAACAATAATTTTCGTGCCTTTCTCCGCCTCTGCTTTGACAGCTGCAACAATCTGCTCAGCCTCATTTACAGTAGGTGAATAGCCGCTTGGGTTCTGAGGGAAATTCAAGATAACGCGAACAGAACCAACAGTTTTTGCTTCATTAGCCAAAGCTGCTTTGAACGAATCTATATCGAATTTTCCGTCCTTGAACATTGAGAACTGGTGTAGCTCAGAATTTCTGCGAGCCTCAACGATAAGCGCGTAGTTGTCCCAACTTGGGTCAGCAGCCAATAGAGGATGTTTTTCATCTACGAACAAGTCCGAGAGGAAAGAAATTCCTGCTGTTAAGCCCGGCACAACGACTGGCAAAGATATATTTTTTCCTTTCAGTCCGGGATTTTTTGCATACAATTTATCTTTCCACAGAGTTCGCAACTCAGGAATTCCTGCGGTTGGAGCATAGGAAACAAGCTGTCCTGCTGACAATTCTGGCGCAAACTTATGTACTGCAGGAAGAATGATAGGCGTACCATTTATCAAAGCAGTTCCAATAGTAGCATTTGCTGTTTTTCCCAGCTTTTTAGCTTCTGCGCTCTGAGCAATAATACCCTTTGGAAAGTAAATCCGGGTTCCGAGGTCGGAAAGCAAAGTTCCGGCAGTTGTTCCGGCAAGTGCCGTATTCAATTCTTGTGCTAATGGGTTTAACATGATAAATTATCTTACCTTCTTAAAATATTTAGTGTCAATTGATAAATTGCATATTTATACATTTTTATGCAAAAAATGTATAAATATTGAAAAATTAAGGCAGCAAAAAATATTTTAAGCTTTGGTTAACGCTAAAAATTGACTAAAGCGGTGTTGGGGACTCGCTTAAAGTTAATTCTTTTAATTTATACAACTAAAAAATGTAAAAATGGAGTGAAGTATGGATAGTAACAGCAATATAAACGCGGAAAAATTTGAAATATGTAGAAAACTCGTTGCTTTATGCCGCGAAGAAGCTTCAAAACGCCTTGTTGGACAATCACAGGTCATTGATGGAATTCTTACTGCAATGCTCTGCGGAGGACACGTTCTTCTAGAAGGCGTTCCAGGACTCGCAAAAACCCTTGCAGTAAAGACCTTTGCAGAAATTTCTGGACTGGATTTTAAGAGGATTCAGTTTACGCCTGATTTGCTACCAGCTGATGTAAGCGGAACTCTTATTTATGAACAGAATAAGGGAACGTTTTCAGTTCGCAAGGGACCAGTCTTTACAAACGTTGTTCTTGCCGATGAAATAAACCGTTCTCCAGCAAAAGTACAGTCAGCTCTGCTTGAAGCAATGGCTGAACAGCAGGTTACAATCGGAGAGCAAACATACAAATTGCCGCAGCCGTTCATCGTGCTGGCAACACAGAACCCAATTGACCAAGAAGGAACATATTCCCTTCCAGAGGCAGAGCTGGACAGGTTCTTGCTCAAAATCGTCGTTCCTTATCCAACCGTACAAGAAGAAATTCAAATCGTACAGACAGCGGGAAAGGCTGCAGAAGTTCCTGTAAGACAGATTCTTGACACGTCAAAGCTTCGTGAGATGCGTACATTGGTTGATTCCGTCAAGTGCGATGAAAAAATAATCGGTTACATAGTTTCAATTGTGAACGCGACCCGCCCTAACCTCGTAAAAAAAACGACAGGACGGCTTGCCGTATCATCACTCCGCAAAGACGATTTTTCAAAATACATTTCTTTTGGAGCTTCACCTAGAACAGGAATTGCACTCTTGCAATGCGCAAAGGTTCGTGCCTTGTTTGCAGGTCGCTCTTTTGTTCTGCCAGATGATGTAAAAGCTTGTGCGTTCGACGTTATAAGGCACAGGATTGTTCTTTCGTATGAAGCTTCGGCTGACGGCGTTACAAGCGATGATTTGATAGAAAAAATTCTTGCAGTTGTTCCACTTCCATAAACGCTTTGAGCGGAGTTAAAAATGCTTGAAACTAATAATTTGGTTAAAAGGTCTGCTCAATTACAACTTCTTGCTTTTACATTGGCAGAGAATCTTCGTAGCGGAAGCTTCAAATCGCTCTCCTGCGGGCACGGAATTGAATTCAGCGATGTACGTGAATATTTGCCAGGAGACAGCGTCCGCTCAATAGACTGGAACGTTACCGCCAGATTCGGCAGACCGTTTATAAAACAATACGAAGAGGACAGGGAACTTTCTGTTTTTTTTGTGGTAGACCGCTCACTCTCAATGTTTACTGGAAGTTACGTTCCCGGTTCCCTCGTTCCGCAGACTTCTAAAAATACAGCCTCTGCTAACGAGGCAAGACTCAAAATCCAGACAGCAAGCGAGGTTGCCGCCCTGCTTTTGCTCGCTTCTGAACGCAACGCAGGAGCAAACGGAGCCGTCCTATTTGACGGTGCGATACAAAAATCAGTTCCGCCAAAAGCAGGACGGGACTACGCAATGATGATTCTATCGCTGCTTGACGATATATCGTCTTGCAAAGTAAAAGGTTCCGCACTTGCAAACGCCTTGAAAGGCGCGTACCAGCTTTTGAAAAAACGCTCGCTTGTCTTCGTGATTTCTGATTTTAGGGTAAGCGGCTGGGAACAAAGCTTTGCGGCACTTTGTCAAAAACATGATGTTGTCGCTGTAAGAATAACAGATGCAATCGACTCGGAACTGCCGTCATTGGGTATGGTTTCTTTTTTTGATACTGAAACAAAAAAAAGAATGCTTTTGCCGACATCGTCAAAGAAATTCAAAATGGCATGGTTTATGAACAACAGAAGCCGTTCGGAAGTATGGCATGATTTCTGCATAAAACATGGGGCTTCCCCGCTTGTCATATCAACGGCAGAAGACGTTTCATTGGCTCTGTCAAGATTTTTAGGAAGCAAGCAAAAGAAATGAAACTAAAGCTATTTTTTTCAAGTATATTTTTTATATTTCTCTCTTCGCTAGTTTTTGCGCAATCCGTGACCCAAATCGTACTGCCAAATAAAGTGTACATAGGCGACAGGGCTGAAGTCAGGCTTATTTTCCGCTCGGACATGGTTATGACACCATTTGATGACAGCAGCTCCGTATCGCTTGACGCAGAATTTTTCTCCTTTTTCGCAAGCGAATGTGCAGTTGAGAATGTCGTTCTTGAGCATACGGGAGTCGAATACTCTCTTGTCATTTCATTTGTTCCATGGAAAACAGGAGAAATAGACTTTCCTAGCTTTGACCTTGGCTCGTTAATCAGCTTCTCAAAGAAAAATGATTCCGCCCCTGTTTACTATATCGACGTACAGCCTATACCAGTACTCTCGCTTGCAGAAAAAATTGGGGCATCCTCATTCTGTCCTCCGCAGCCACCTTTGCTCATGCCGGGCACAATCTGGTTCATCGCAGGAATTGCTGTCATTCTGCTGTTCTTGCTCTCGTTGGCAGTATACACGTTCATACGTTTGCCGCTGGCAATCCAGCTGTTCAGGGCATTTACAAATCACTACTCAATGAGCAGAAATTCAAAATGCGCGCTAAAATACTTACGAAAACTCGCAAAGAATTCAAAAAAAATCTCGGACGACGCGAATTTCTGCGAGCAAATCCAAAAAATTCTGCGGAATTTTATGGAAAAACGTTTTGCTTTCACAATGACAGTTCTTTCTACATCAGAACTGGAGCAAGCGTTCTCAGAACTGTACTCGCTTGTTGATGACGAGACAATCAAGCAGCTGTTTGATGACTTTGTAGGACTTTTTAGCCGCATAGATTACATAAGGTTCTCTTGCCATGAAAACACGGTTCTGTCAGAAGAAGAACGCGAGAACCTTATAAAAACCGCAACGACGCTGGTATCAGGCTTTGATACGGCTGTAATTCAATAGAGGCGTTTATGATAGTTTTTCAGAACCCCGTAGCTTTTGTTTTAGTATTGCTTATTCCAGCTCTGTACATTCTCCGTAAAACTGGGATTTTTTCAAGAATATCATTTCCGCTCACCCTGTCTGATTGGAACGGCAAAACCTTCGTCTGGAAAGGAAGAGTTCTCCGCACAGCAGCTTTTATCTCAGATTTTCTTGCGATTCTGGTTTTTCTTGCAATTGTCTGTGCCTTCGCAGACCCTGTGATTCATCATCACGAAAAAATCTACATTTCAAAAGGAACCGACATTCTGTTCGTCCTTGACACAAGCCCCTCAATGGCAGCCCAGGACATCACTTTTGTGAACAACCGCATGAACAGGCTCGAAGCCGCAAAAATCGGCATCAACACGCTTGTCGAGAATGCGGACGGAATATCGTTTGGTCTAGTTGTAATGGCAAGCGAAGCGGCGGTTGTTGTACCTCCTACAGATGACAGGGAATTTTTCAACAAATCGCTTGAATCTGTCCAAATCGGCACGCTAGGCGACGGAACAGCAATTGGCATTGGTCTCAGTACGGCTGTATGCCACCTTGTCTCTTCCTCCGCTCCCAAAAAGTGCATTGTCCTTATTACAGACGGAGAGAACAATGCAGGAACCGTGCATCCAGAGACAGCGGCAAAAATCGCTGCTGAAAACGGCGTAAACCTGTACACGTTCGGAATCGGAACAAAAGGTTCCTTTCACATAGAATATGTTGACCCAGAAACAGGCAAAGTCAAAAGCGGCAGTTACGAGTCCGACTTTGACCCAGAGCCGCTCATAAATCTTGCAGAACTAGCAGGGGGACGATATTTCGGAATTGACTCAACAGCCCAGCTTTCTGAAGCGTTAGCATCCGTAAGCAAACGAGAAGGCTCTGTACAAGCATTCAGAACAAAGACCATCGATTACTACTGCTATGACAAATTTCTTCTCGCGGCAGGAATTCTTTTCCTTGCAGCATGGATTATCCGTCGGCTCTTACTTTCGGAGGTGATATGATGTTTTCAATCGAGAGACCGTATATTTTCTGGGGAATTCTTTGGATTATCCCCCTGTGTCTTTTGGTTTGGCTAAAATTCAGGAAAATGAAAAAATCACTCGGCGGCTTACTAGGCTCGTCTTACACAGCTACAACAATAGCACACTTGAACCATGCGATTTTTATGCGTACTTTTCTTAGAGTCCTTTCATGGGTATGCGTACTGCTTGCCGCCGCTGGTATATCATGGGGCAGCAGGAACGTGCCTGTGCAGAAAAGCGGATGCGCGGTCTGCCTTTTGTTCGATATTTCCTACTCAATGACGGCGGAAGACGAAAAAGGCGGGATAAGCAGACTGGATGCCGTAAAACAGTATTCTCAAGCACTCCTTGACAATATGTACGGAACGTCAGTTTCTGTTGTTTTGGCAAAAGGAGACGGCTTTGTAGCAATTCCGCTCACAGAAGACTTTACAGCAGTAAGAACATTAATAGACAGCCTCTCGCCAGAACTTATGAGCTCAGCAGGAACCTCTCTCGGTCGGGGAATCGACGCAGCCCTGACATCGTTTCCAAAACTCTCTGCCCAGTCAGACTTTATCTGGGTCTTTACCGATGGCGATGAAACAGATGACAAGTTGCTTCCCGCAATGAATTCCTGCCTTGAATACGGGATTCCTGTTACAATCATCGGATTTGGCTCAGAAGATGGCGTGAACATCACCACTGGCGACGGAAAAACTTCCGTCACAACATTTTTAATGGCAAATCGTATGAAAAACTACGTATCAGACGCGAATGAAAAAAGCTCTGTGTTCAAGCATGGTCTTAACGCAAGAAAATACATTGCAGAAGCTTCTTTTATTACGGCTGCAGAAACAGGTTCTGCTCAAAAGCTTTTTGAGCAGATAAATTTTTCAAGAGAAACTGATTCATTCTCTTATGAAATACAACCAATAAAAAGACATAAACTTTTTATCTTCTTTGCCTTGATTTTCCTCGCTTTGTCTTTTATTTTTGGTGAATTGAACTTAGAGAACATAAAACACCTTTTTGATAAAGGAAATACGCTCTTAGTATCTCTTGCTGTCTGCACCCTTTTCGCGTCCTGCCACTCAGAGCGGAAGGACGTAATGGACGGTGTATGGGCATATTACAATCACAATTTAAAAAGTGCGACCTCGCAGTTTTTGACCGTGAGCAGCCGTTCCGAAAACAACACGGATGCCCAATATTACGCTCTTTTTGGGCTCGCCACTACCTACATTTCATTGGAGCAGTACGACGAAGCTCTAAAAAAGCTTGAAGCAATCCCTTCAGATGCATCTGATTCACTTTTGAGCGCGTCGTTCTATAATATGGGCATAATCTATGAATTACAGAACGATTTTGAAAGCGCACTCGTTTGCTTCAAAAAAGCGGTTTTGAAAAATCCAAAGAATCAAAATGCAAAAGTCAACGTTGAGTTTTGTAACAGGCAGCTTGCCATAGAAGTTGCCCCAAACAGAGAACGAGAGCTGCAAGGTGCGGCAGAGTCAAAAGATGAAAATCCCTTGGAAAAAGAAATTTTCAATATGATAAGGGAAAATGACAAAAATATATGGAAAAAAATGGAATCTGACGAACATGAAAATGACACACTTGATTACTAGCTTTTGCAGGCAAACATTAAAAAAGCCTTTCAAAGCAATTTTTTTGAGCATAATAAATTTTCTCTTCTTGCCAAGTTTTTTTTTCCCGCAGAATTTCAAGAATCTTGTTGTGCAGCCAACAGCAGATTCTTTCTTTACGCAGCAAGAATGTGAATATATACTTCAACTTCCAGGAATTGAGCCAAGTTCCGTACTCTCAGACCTCATGGAATATCCAAGCGGCGGGCGGTTCATTTCATCAAAAAAAGATGAGTACGTAGACGAGAACGGAACTTTGGGCACTGAGCTGCATTTCTGGTTTATATTCACGGAACCAGGAGAAAAAACAATAGCGCCTCTAATGCTCAGAATAGGCAAAAGAGTTTACGGGATTCCGTTCAAGACAGTCACAGTACATGAGAACCCCTCACTACTCTCCCCTGTTTTGAGCGTAGAATTTGAAAATCCAGAATACAACAAGCCAGAATTTTCTGTAAAAATTGGCGATGTGCTACATTTTACGGTTTATATCCAGTATTGCGTGCAAATGATAGGATACAAATGGATTTTGCCCAAAGACTCAATCTGTAAAGAAATTGAGCAGTTTGAAATTACAACAGGCAAGAGCCGTAACCCGGATTTCACAACAGAAAAATTCCCTGTAGCCACGTTCGAATGGAAACCTCTGGTATCAGGAACATTTTCAGTTCCATTGGTTATCATTGATGCAATCGCATATAACGGCGAGCGGCACCAAGTCAGCCTGCCCAATTATACTATTGACGTACTGCAGGCAACACCAAAAGAAATTGAAGAAAAAGTCGAAAATTCATTCGTATTCGAGGATGCGTTCAAACCAGCCCCAGAGCCAGAAATACTAATTGTGCCACCACAAAAAACACCAATCTCAGCCTTTTACTGCGAGGCTCTCGCAAAGCGTCACTCGGCAGAGAGAAATTCCTTTCCGTGGAACAGAAAGGTACGCAAGCAAAGAAAAGACGCCGAGCAAGCCGTAGGAATCTCCTGCCCAGTCAGAGAGCAGAGCATTCCACTTTTTATACTCTGTTCCTGCATCACAGGAGTTTTGCTCATTACTTGCTTTGTTTTTGCATCCCTGCACCATTATAGGCTCATGGTCGCATTCATCTGCCTTTTTTTTACGGCGGCTGTCAACACGCTCATGCAAGCCCCAGAGCTGTTTTCCACATACGGAATCGTTGCAGAAGGAAAACTTTACCCAGTTCCTGAAGAAAGCGCAGTCTCTTCCGCAGCCATTGTTTCAGGACAAAGGGTCAAAATAGTAGAAAGAGCAGCTGATTGGGTGTATATTGAATCACAAGAATTGAACGGTTGGATAAAGGCAAGATCAGTATATTTAATACGATAGACAAATTTTTGAATAGAGAGGGATTTTATGGATTTTGGCGATATTTTGAACCAATGGGATGAGCAGGAAAGAAGTGCAAAAAAGAAGGCGAAAGCTCCTCAAAACCAAGTGTCTCATAAGAGAGCAAATGCCCGTACAGCGGAGGAACGTGCACTAGAAAAAGCAGGTTACTCACCAGAAAAGGAAATGGAAGAGCAAGCAAAAGTGCAAATAAATCCAATGGAACTTTGGCTAAGGCGTTACGGCGTTACGGACAAGGACTCTGAAGCAGAAGAATACAATGAGCGCACAAAAATGGAGCACAGAGAATATCTCCGGACGATGCGCCCAGAAGCAAGGATAGACTTGCACGGACTCACACGGGACGAAGCTTGGGGACGGCTTGATTCTTTTGTCGCGGACTGCATACGACGAGGATATAAAAAAATCCTGATTGTTCACGGAAAAGGCAATCATAGCAAAGGCTCAGACCCAGTTTTAGGTCCGCTTGTAAAAACCTTCATAGAACGGCATGAGCAGCTTGGAACAAGTGGGCATCCAGACCACACGCAAGGTGGTTCTGGTGCAACTTGGGTAATAATCAAATAAAAGCCTTTCAATAAGAAACATTTTTCTTGTAACATTATGAGAATTAGATTATTTTTTTATTAAAGGAAGTTTTAGAAACCATAAATTCTTAAAGCTTGCTAATAAGCCATATATCATTGTTGTTTAGAGTTAGAGGCTGTCCAATAAGTCAATACTTTTCGGACATCCCTGTCTTCTTTTTAATTCCGCTATAAAAAAAAGGATGTCAAGGTGGAAAATTTATATGAAATACTCGGCGTTCAAAAAAACGCCACACCCGAAGAAATCAAATCAGCTTACAGAAAGCTTGCTATGAAATATCACCCGGACAGGAACCCGGACAACAAGGCTGCAGAAGATATGTTCAAAAAAGTAACTGCCGCATACGATGTTCTTAGCGATGAAACAAAACGCCGTAATTATGACACTTATGGCTCAGCATCTGATACAAGCTACCAGCGTACACAGCAGACATGGCAAAACAATGGTCGGCAGTATGGCTGGGGCTACGGGCATGAAGACAACCCATTTGGAAAACAAGACCCTTACTGGCAATGGACACACGGCTCATTTACAAAAAAGGGCTTCTCATCTGATTCAGACAACGGAGCTTTTTATTCTTTCCATAAGATGCAAAGGACAAAGGGAGATTCGCTTGGAAGCCTTGCAAGGGGCATAATCGTAGCTTTAAGCGGATTGCTGTTTTTTCTACCATCGCTGGTACTTTTCCCAATAGGACCGCTTTTCTGCTTTTTGCTTCTCGTAGTAGGAATAACAACATCATTGCAGTCGCTCTGGCATTTGCTACAGCCGACAAGCAAATCTTAAAACGGCAAAAAAAAGACGGAAGTGTAAAACTTCCGTCGTAATTCCGTTAAAAAATAAAACTAGCGTTCACGGAAAATGATGCGACCGCGATTCAAATCATACGGTGAAAGAGCAACTTTTACGCTGTCGCCAGGAACGATTCTGATGTAATGCTTGCGCATTTTTCCCGAAAGATGTGCCATAATAACGTGTCCGCCATTTTTTAACTCAACACGGAACATTGTGTTTGGCAAAGCTTCTTTTACAATACCCTCAACTTCAATAGCCTCTTCTTTAGCCACGATTCCTCCATAAAATAATCCAAAAACAGAAAAGAAAAAAGTTGTCTTTTTGGAAATTTACATTTATATTATTATGTACGTATCATTAAAATTGTCAACACGGGAGAACGTGCACATTATGGAAAAAGAATTTATCGAAAAAATGCAGGCTAAACTCTTAGAAGAAAAAGCAACTATTTTGAAGTCATTGTCCGACCAGCACTCGGAATTTAAGAAAATCGTCGAAGGCGGAGCACCTGGCGATGAAGTTGATATTGCATCAGACGTTATTGATGGTCAGCTCTTGGAATCTTTGGGCGCACAGGACTCACAGAGACTTCAGATGATAAACAACGCTCTTGACAGAATTAAGCAGGGACGCTATGGAATCTGCTTAATCTGTAAACAGGAAATTCCAAAGGAAAGGCTTGAGTCTATTCCTTACGCATTCATGTGCGTTGACTGCAAAAGTCAGGATGAGCGTCGCAACCGCTAATTAACTATAAATCAAAGAATATAACCGAGCCGGCTTTAGGAACTGCAATTTCTTTATAGCCGGCTTTTTTTGCTTTCTGCTGAGCAAAGTCAAACGCGCTGTCAATGGCATTTGCAGCATGAGCATCGGAACTGATAGTAATCGGAACGTTCCTCTCATGCAGCAGGGACAGAAAATAGTCGGACGGGTACGCATCGTTCATGTGACCTCTTGCAATAGCACCTGTATTTATCTCCGCAATCACTCCAGAACGCTTTATAGCATCAGCCGTTGCTTCAAGCTCTTTTTTATACCAGCTTTCATTTTCATCAAAAAGATTTATCTTCGTATTGAATTTTCTAATCAAATCAGGATGTCCGATTATCGTAAAGCTGCCACTAGCAAGCATTTCCCGCTGCATTGAAAAATAATGCGAGATTGCGTTTTTTACGTTTCCACCAAAAACATTGTTAATGCCATCAATTAGTTCCTGCGGAGTATTGTCAATGGCAAACATCTTCTTTTCGTTGTAAATATAATGAACTGAGCCAATCAAAAATTCAGGGGCAAACTCGCTGAAATTTGAAAAAACAGGGGCACACAGCCCAGGAATATAATCTGCCTCAAAACCAAGCTCAATGCAAAGCTTTTCCTTGTATTTGTCTTTCAGTCGTTTTATCTCGTCGCAATAGTTTTTATGCTCTTTAGAAGCAATATGCCAGTCAGAGCTGAACGGGTACATACTGTGCCCCGAAAAACCGAGCACAGAAAGACCTTTTTCAATAGCAGAACAAACCATCTCCTCAGGAGAATTCTTTCCATCACAAAAAAGCGTATGTGTATGAAGATTAGAGAGATTATCGCACCATTTCATGTTTATTTTCCGTTCTGAAAGTCTATTATCGTTTTTTTGAAAAGCTTGAACTGCTCCTCAAAATCTCGCTTTGATTTAAGTATTGTCGTCAAGTCCGATTTTTGGGCAGCAAATTCAATACAACGCCCTGCATCAGAGATGGATTCTGCAAAAATGGCTGCGGCACTTCCCTTTATAGTATGACCTGTCTTACGGATATTCAAGAAATCCTTGCTTGCTATGGCATTTTCAAGACTTTTAGCCAAAGACTCTGTCTGGCTTATAAAATCCGAGATGAGCTTGTTTCCAAAATTCATGTTGTTTGAAATCATCTCGTAAAATTCCTGCTTGTCCCAGACCGGCATTGCCTTTATTACAGACTCCAGAACAGGCTCCAGCGTAGTTATAACGCTTGTATTAGGTATGCTCAGTACAGTATGCCATTTTTCAATCATGGACTTCACAGAAGCCCTCTTGAAAGGTTTTACAAGGATATCATTAATTCCTATGCGGATATATTCCTTAAAATCCTTTGAATCATTGTTAGCCGTGCATGCGATGATAATACCCTTGTATCCCTTCTTGCGAAGTTCCTCGGTAGCTTCCGTACCGCTTTTTTTAGGCATGAATATATCCATAAAGATAATGTCTATATCCTTGTGGGAGTCAATCTGCTCAATTGCCTGCTCGCCATCCTCTGCAATAAAAACGTCTGCCCCAAAGCCTTTGAGAAATGTCTCTATAATTTTTCTGTTAACAGGATGGTCTTCCGCAATCAGGATTTTGATTCCTGTAGCAAACTTATCATTAGAGGCTTTTGTTGTGGCAGGAACAGGCTCAGAGACTCTCTGCGGCTCCACAGACTCCAGAGACTCGATATCATCAAACGACTCAAGGGAATCCCTTACAAGCTCCTTAAGCTTGCACATCTTTATAGGCTTGTAAATATAGCCGTTATACCAGTTGAGAACTTTCATCTTCGCGTCTTTTCTCATCTGCCCTTCTGGTATAAGCAAGAACAGCTTTATATTTTCTTTAAGCTCAGGATTGTTCATTATTTCAGAAGCAAGGTGCCAGCCGTCTATGAGTGGCATCTGCATATCAATGAACGCATGAGTGAACGGACTTCTGATTCGCTCCGCAAAGACCAGCTGGTTCATTGCGGCATAACCGTCAGCAGTAACCTCGATGTCCTTAAAGCCAAGCGACTGCAACTTTTTCATCAAGGTTCTAGAAGCAAGGTCGTTGTCGTCAACAATAAGCACCCTTGTATTTTTTGGGATTTCAGGAATTGTAATTTCGTTTGTATTGGCTATTGCACTCGCTAAAGGCACGGAAAACCAGAAAATAGAGCCTCCAAAAGGGTTCGACTTTACTCCGATTTTTCCGTTCATTATGGAAATAAGCTGCTTGCAAATAGAAAGTCCAAGACCGCTTCCACCGAATTTGCGGTAAGTTGAAATATCGCCCTGAAAATATTCGGTAAAAAGTTGCTTTTTGTTTTCCTCTGAAATTCCTATTCCAGAATCCGTAACCTGAAAAAAAATGTTTCCTTTGTTATAAGAAAGCTCCACATGAATATATCCGTGGTTCGTAAATTTTACTGCATTTTTTATGAGATTTAGCATGACCTGCTGGACACGAACTGGGTCGCCAGAAACCATCTGAGGAACGGACGGTGAGACATCCGTAACAATCTCAATACCCTTGTTAAATGCCTCTATACTGATTAAATCAACGACTTGTTCCGTAATTGTGGTTATGTCAAAAGGAATTGACTCCAGCTTGAATTCCTTTGAGCGAATTTTAGTAAAATCAAGTATATTGTTCGCCAAGTCAAGCAGGACTTCCGCACTAAACTGAATCTGGCGGATATATTCAGCCTGCTCCCTGTCCAAATGCGTATCCTGAATAAGTTCCACGGTACTGATTATAGTCTGAATAGGAGTTCTTATCTCATGCAGCGTATTAGCCAAGAAGCGGCTTGCATAATCGATTTTAAGATCGTGTATTTGCATTTATGACTTCCAGTGCTTTCTGAACAAGAACTTCTGGCTTTTGAGGTTTTAGGATATAGCTTCTAGCACCAAGGCTCAACGCTTGTACAATAGCATCTTTCTGCATATCCTGCGAATAAATTATCACAGGAATCGAAAAAGTTCTTTCTTTCAGCATTCGCAGAATGTCAAAGCCCGAAAGTCCTGGCATGAAAATATCAAGAATAAGCAGGTCAAAGTGCTTTTTTGCTGACTGCGCAAGGAACTCTGCCCCAGAAGAGAACAAAGTAGTCTCCAAGCCCCTGTCGGAGAAAGTCTTCTGCAGGATGTCGCGGACAATTATATCATCATCAATGATGGCAACCTGAACAAGCGAAGCAGCCTCAACCTCTGTCGCCAAATCAGCATTTCCCGTATCAGAGTAGAACCTAGTCTCGATTGAGCCTAAATTCTCAGAATCCGAGGCTGTTATAATATTGTCTGAAATAATGTCAGTAATCGGCTCATCAGTCGGCTTGTCAATAATCGAGTTGAGAATCTCGGAAAGAGTTTTTGCAACGGTAATTCCTTTGTATTCGGTATGTCCGTCAACCATCTCGCTCACAATTGAATCAAGGGAAAGAATCTTAAAATTCTTGCGCAGGATTCTTGGGTCCGCCGTCACATTGTTCAGCAAAAGCTCCAGATTCATACCGTCAACAAAACTGAGGCTCAAATCAGTCATCATCAAGATGACTTTTGGCAGCTTAAGGTTGTTGGCATCGATTATCTCGGACAATTTGTAACGCAACAAGGAGATTTTCTCCCTGTTCAGTCCCATAGCGATTTCGATAAAAATGATATTGTTGTTCAAATGAACGTCAAGGACGCATGGTGTAGTATCAATAGAAAATGCAGCGTGAAGAACCTTACCGATCGACTCAAACAAAATGTCAAATTTTATTGGCTTGGTAAAATACTTTATTACACCGAACTGAACAAGATTTGATACCTCAGCCCGCTCAATAACAGGTCCCGCCATAATAATCGGGATTTTACCGGCATTAGGGTCACTTTTCTTTTTCTGGAGGAATTCAATAATTTCATCAACGGATTCCTCAACATTTAAAATAATGAGGTCAGGTATAATAGAAAGTAATTTAGTGAGCGCATCTCTATAGCCTGTCGCAATTTCGACAGACACTTTTTCTGCGATAAGCTTCTCTTTTAAGAACTCCTTCAACATTGGAGGTGCATCAATAATTAATACCTGTTTCATAGCTTTTATATTATCGGGAAAAAAATAATTTGTATTAAGCTTGTATCTAAAGCAATAATTTTTAGTAATAAGCTTAAACAAAATGATATAATTCAGTATATAATTATATACTGTAAATGTCGAGTTTTTTACGTGTTATGGAGGATTTATGTCTAAAATAATTGTTTTTCTTGCTCCGGGCTTTGAAGAGATAGAAGCATTAACCATCGTCGATTATTTGCGTCGTGCAGGACAAGACGTTATAACGGTTTCTGTACCAGAAGCAGATTCCGCAGAAAAAACGTCTATTGTAGAAGGAAGTCATGGCGTAAAAGTTTTTGCAGACCAGATTTTATGCGATTTTATGGAAGACAACAAAGACTCTTTGCCGGATGCCGTTTATTTTCCAGGAGGAATGCCAGGTGCGAAAAATCTTGCGGCAGAAAAACAGTTGTTGGATATAATCAATAAAATGAGCGAGTCAAATAAACTTGTTGCCGCAATGTGCGCAAGCCCCGCAGTAGTTCTCTCAAAGACAAGTATTCTTGCAGGCAGAAGCTGGACCTGCTATCCAGGCATGAACGAAGGAATCGCCGAAGGCACTCACGTGACGGACGTTCCGTTTGTTTTTGACAAGAACCTTCTCACAGGGCGAGGTCCAGGAACAGCAGAGCAGTTCGCCATGAAATTCGTAGAGATTCTTGCAGGAGCAGAGACCGCAAAGAAAATCCACGATGGAAGCTGTCAGCGATAAAACTTTTTATCAGGTCAGTGCGGAATTAAAAGTTTCTGAACTGGCTAGTTCAGAAACTGGCTCTGTTTTAGGGCACAGACTTTTATGAAAGCCATGCTATTTTATCGTATGTTTTAATATCTCGATAAACCTAGAGTAATTTACATCCTCATAAACAGGAAGTTTTTTTACGATATTCGAATCACACTTTAACATGCAGTATTTTTTCAAATAAGCATAATTAACCTTAAATGATGGACTGAAAACTTTTGCATAAGCAGTATTTATTTTTTCAGAAATCTCTGAGCAATTTTTTGCCCTTGAATTTCCAATAAAGAATGATTTTCCATTATCAAAGATGGGAGCAAGCTTAAAGGAAGTATCATCATAAATTATTCCAAGATTATTAAAATGCCTGTCCTCATTCAAAATCAACATATCCAAGAAAAAAATATTTGCTAAATATTCATGGATGTCCAGCTTTGTTTGTTCCTTAACAAAATTTATTACATACTCAATCGCATCATCATAATCCATTTTGGAGCAGACCGTCGCAAGATCTCGCCCTGTTACATTTTTGTAGAGCCGATAAAAAGTTATAAAACTTTCATTTTCTTTTAAAAAGTTTTTGCTATAACAACCGTTCTTACCATTTATTATACAGGGCTTGTATTCGACAAACAAATCATTCGGAAAACCGATTGCATTCAAAACAGAACTGGCTAAAGTCTCAGCCATTCCTTCCCCACCATGACGGTCAAGCTTGAACCAAGTACCGTCTTTAAAATATTTGTCCTGAGTTCCGTCGCTGGTTCCACTCGTCCTTACAAGACATTCATCTGAAATTAAAAACTCTTCTATTGTCATACGCATTTTACATCTTCCCATGAAAGAGTTTCGCCCTCATACTTAAACCAGATTTTATCTTGATACATAACACCATGGGTTTTTCGGCAAATCTTATAAGGCTGAAATTCCGTAAGCCCAAGCTTAAAAAGATATTTTTCGATATTCTCACGATTTTTAGCCCAACATCTCCAGCTCAATATTTCCCCAAGTTCAAAAAGAGGAATTTCATCTTTTGCAAAAATTTGCTTTGCGGGATTTTTAGAAAAGCGCTTTATAACAGCCTTGTTTTCCAAAATCGTAACATCAGCAACTCTCTCATTTTCCCAATAAACAGAAAAATTTTCATTTTTATATAAAATATCGTCTACTGTACATAAAAAAAAATCAGCGAGTTTTTTCAAAGTCGCATACTCACATTTTTCAAAGGATTTTTTTCCATGTACAAGCGGGTACAAAGATCCATAAGGAATACCAGTTCTCTTAGAGCACTCATTTATAGATATATTTCTTAACCTCAGTTCGCTTAATATATTCATACAATGATTATCTTTTAAAAGATAATCATTGTCAAGGACGTTCAATCATAAAGAATGCTTCGACTCAGGTCTGTTTTCTGTGATATTTTGACAGTCCGTGAAGCTGGAGAGAAAAATAAAAGTGTTCCAGCTGGTTTTTAAGAGTGTTGCCCGAGTTAAAAATATTTGCGTTTCTTGTTTTCTACCGACCATAAATCCATTACAACCTCGTATTTTCAGTCGGTCAAATGCTAAAAAATAGTTTCATCTTTACCGCATTTCTCTGCTACATATGGAAGCTCTCGCCAAGGTAAATCTCCCTTGCAAGCGGGCTGTCGATGATGTCCTGTCGGCTTCCTTGAATGAGAATCTGTCCGGTGCTTATTATAATCGCACGGGTGGTTATCTCAAGAGTATCACGAACGTTGTGGTCAGTAATCAGGATTCCAATTCCGCGTTGAGAAAGCAGTCGTATCATACCTTTTATGTCTGCGACGGCAATTGGGTCAATACCAGCAAATGGCTCATCCAAAAGCAAAAATTTAGGCTCAATAGCAAGAGAGCGGGCTATCTCCGTTCTGCGTCGCTCGCCACCAGACAGCGTAAAAGCAGGTTGTTTCCTTATTCTGCCAATAGAGAATTCTTCAAGCAAAGATTCTAGTTTTTCACGCTTTTGTTCACGACTCAAATCAGAGCGAGTCTCAAGGATTGACCAGATATTCTCTTCTACCGTCAACTTTCTAAAAACGCTTGGCTCCTGCGGCAAATAAGATATGCCGAGCTTTGCACGTTTGTACATTGGCAAATGAGTTATCCGCTTGTTATCAAGAAAAATCTCTCCGGAAGTCGGCTTATGAAATCCCACTATCATATAGAAGCTTGTCGTTTTTCCTGCTCCGTTCGGACCAAGCAAACCAAGGATTTCGCCTGTATGCATTGAAAAGTCAACGCCCTGAACGACTTTTTTTCGACCAAACGTTTTGTAAAGGCTGCTTACTCTAAGCTCATGGTCATTATTGCTCTGGCTCTCAGTTTCCATCGGCTTCCCCTTTTGGCTCTTGCTTTATGGCATTTTTATCATCATTGTTATCGGGCTTTTTATTTTTTTCCTTTGAATCGGATACAGTTCCATTTACACGCCCGTCCAGTATTATTTCTTGAGTCTCAAGATTCAGAGAGATTTCTTGTGCCCTAAAAGAATCCTTTCCCTGCGTAATTTTGGGGTTTCCGCTCATCTCAAGTGTCTGCGAGCGTTTTTTGTAAACAGCGTAAGCCGCCGTACACAGATTGTCTTTCTGCACAAGGCTCACTTCTATCTGCATTATTGCGACGTCATTGTTTTGGTTATAGTCAATTATATGGGCATCGGCGGTAACATTATTCTCAACGTCAGTCAGGTGCACAAAATTTTCAAGACGAGCAATCTTCGTAATCCTGTCAAACCTAAGTTTTTCACACGTGAATTCGAGCTTTGTCTCCAAATTCTTTCCACGAACAGAGCCTGTCGCTGTTATCGATGTAAAATCAGAGCCTTCAATGGTTATCTCGTCCGCGTTTATTTCCATAGAGGACGTTCTTACGAAGGCATTTCCTACTAGGCGGGTTGTATCAGTCGAAGCATTTGTCCGACCAGTCATATAATCTGCATTGAATGAGATTTGTTCAGCAGCCGCAGTTTGCACAAAAAAAACTAAAGTCAGAAAAAGCAAAGACACATTGATTTTTCTTGCCATGGCTTACCTGTCTTCCGTATCGATTGAACCCGACACATTCTGCATGAATGCATAGCTTTTGCTTGCACCGCTGGCACAAAAACCTTTGCCAGAAATCTCTACGCCGTCTTTTTGCAGTAAAACGCTGCTTCCTGACCTGCTTACAATCTGCTCCGTTTTTTTGTTCATTTTAAGAGATTCCGCAATAATCTTAATATTATCAGACGGCAAGTCAAGCTCAATATTTCCAAGCATGACAAAGATACCGTTATCAATGTCAGCCGAAATAAGAACACATTTTCCCAGAGCCTTTTCTTTTCCGCTGTCATCGTAGGTTTTAAAACTTGCGTTCTCCGCAAAAGAAACAGAGTCTGTCTTGTACTGCTCCAGCTTTGAGGCTTTTATCACAGCCTTCTTTTTTCCTCCCTCAACACGCAAAAAAGCCGCATCGTTAAAAACGAACTCTGGGACAGAATCTTCCGAGGCGGCTGATTTCATATAATTGAGAGAGCATGATGCAAAAAGAAAAAGCATCATAAGCAGTACAAGGCTAACAAATCTCATCTTTTGCCGATGTCATCGTCTTGTCGACGTACAATTCTCCAAAGCGGCTCCAACAAAGGCTACGAACAGAGGATGAGGATTTGTAGGGCGAGACACAAATTCTGGATGGAACTGAACGCCTATTCCCCAAGGATGCTCTTTCCACTCAAAAGCCTCTGTCTGACCATCATCTTCAGAGCTGGCTGATATTTCAAGCCCCTTTGCTTTCAAATCATCAGTATATTTTCGGTCAAAGGTATATTTTGAGCGATGTCTTTCATTAATGACATCTTTTTTCATTATCTCAAACAGCTTTGACTCTGGCGCAAGCCGTACATTTGATGCACCGAGTTTCATTATGCCTGTCGCAATGGAACCAGACTGCTCTTCTGGCAGAGAAATTACGGCATGCTCACAGTTCTGCATGAATTCTGTAGAATCAGCGTCTTTCCAGCCAAGCAAAGAGCGAGCTGTCTCTATAGCCATAAGCTGCATTCCAAGGTCAATGCCAAGGTACGGAATCTTATTCTCACGTGCAAAGCGGACAGTCTGCAAAAGTCCCATAAAACCACGCTGTCCATAATTTCCTGGGATTACAATCGCATCAATATCAGCAAAAACACCAGAAATATCAGACATTCCCTCAAGAGTCTCCGCGTCAACTTTTTTTATCTCAATGTCAGCATTATAAGAAGTTACAGCCGCATGGAACAAGCTTTCTCTAACGCTCTTGTAGCAGTCGTCGAGATAGTCTTTCTTTCCGACCATAGCAATATGAATTTTGCGGAGAGGTGCGTTAAGCTTTGATATAAAGTCTTTCCAAGGCTTTATATTTGCCTGCCTGTTACCGAGCGCGAGCTTCTCAAAAATCTTTTTGTCAACACCCTGCTCATGGAACAGAATTGGCAGCTCATATATTGATTTGTCTATATCTATTGAAGAGAACACAGCTCCCACGCTTACGTTGCAGAACATCGCAATCTTTTTGCGCATATCCTCGTCAACCATTCGCTCACAGCGGCAAATAAGAATGTCTGGCTGAATACCTGTCTCCTGCAATTTTTTTACGGACTGCTGGGTAGGTTTTGTTTTAAGCTCGCCACCAATAATCGTAGGAACCAAAGACAAATGAACGGTAATACAATTGGCTCTTCCTAATTCATGGCTCAGCTGGCGCGCAACCTCAAGAAAAGGAATAGACTCTATATCGCCTACAGTTCCGCCAATCTCAACGATTACTACATCCGCACCGGTTTTTGAGCCCATCGACAAGATTCGTCTTTTTATTTCATCCGTTATATGAGGTATAACCTGAACAGTGCGTCCGTTATAACGTCCTGCACGCTCGTTCTGGATTACAGCATTATAAACTTTTCCGATTGTAACAAGGTTCTCATTATTCAAATGAACGCTTGTAAAGCGTGAATAGTTGCCCAAATCAGAGTCGGTCTCGGCTCCATCCTCTGTCACGTAAACTTCTCCGTGCTGATACGGGCTTATTGTTCCTGCATCGATATTGATGTACGGATCGCATTTCATTACTGCGATTTTTAAGCCGCTGGATTCGAGAAGACTTCCGATTGCGGAAGTTGCAACACCTTTTCCCAAACTGGAACACACACCACTTGTTACAAGAATATATTTGCTCATAATTCCCTCAGTTTATCATTATTTGCATTTATAGGGAACATCAAACGCTTTTATGTTGTGTTATATTTTATTCTGAAATTAAAAGAAAAACATGAAATTCTATAGAATAACGTTGAATACTTTGCAAAAATAGAAAATTCTCTCTTTTATTTATAAACAACCTATTCATTTTATTTACAATTTGCAACAGAGGGTATATAATTTTTGCTATGGCAGATTTATTAACAGATGCAGAATTCGATACATTTCGAAAGGTTATTTATGATGAATCAGGAATAACTTTCTCGGCAACTAACCGTTCTATTCTCGACAGCCGTCTAAAAGAAAAGCTTCGCGAGAAACATTTGGACTCAGTTGAAGAATATTATAGGTTGATAAAGTCCAATAAGGAAGAAATGAAATTGATGCTAGATTCTGTAACTACGAATCTGACACGTTTCTTTCGAAATCAACCACATTTTGACGCACTTATACATTATGTCATTCCTCATGTTATTGAGAACAAGAAAAAAACAGGGGATAATACAATCCGTATTTGGTGCGCAGGATGCTCAACAGGTGAAGAGCCATATACCGTTGCAATGATTCTTGCGGATATCCTGCAAGCTCCGTACAAATTCCAGATTACGGCATCTGATATTTCATTGAAGTCTCTTATGGTAGGACAGCAGGGATTTTATCCAGACGCACGTATTTCGGGAATTCCGCAGAAGTACCTAGAACGCTTCTTTACACGCACGGACAAGGGTTATCAGGTTAAATCCACCTTGATGGACACTATAAAATTTGACTACCACAACTTGCGCCATGATTCTGGAATGCGAGGTCTTGATATTGTATTCTGCCGAAACGTTCTCATTTACTTTGATGAGCCAGCGCAGAAAGCGACTATAGACAAATTCTGGAATTCCATGGGACCACACTCATATCTTTTTATCGGACATTCAGAATCTTTGTTCGGAATGGATACAAAGTTTGAGTTTTTGAAGACAGATTGGGCTTGTCTTTATCAAAAGAATATATAGTGCACAATAATCAGTTTCAAAACTCCATGGACTTTTGGAACTCTTCTTTGAAACATTTCTAGGACTGTCCAAAGATAATCGTGGAATCTGCATTTTGCGGATTCCTTTAACTCCAGCTGTTTTTGTAAAAAGGAGGAAATAGCCGGAATTATAAGACAGTCCTGTTTTTATTTTTAAAGGCAGTCTCTAAAACTGTTTTTAGGGATTACTTTGAAACTAAAACTGGTACATTTTGGGAGGCATATTTATGGATGATATATCGGTTCTTATTTGTGACGATTCCGCATTGATGAGAAACCTGATTTCACGTGTTATAGACGGAACAGAGGGAATGCAAATAGTAGGAAAGGCCATGAACGGTCAGTTCCTGATTGATAAGATTCCTATTCTTAAGCCGGATGTTATTGTCCTTGATATAGAAATGCCTGTTATGAACGGAATTGAATTCTTGAAATACCGCAAGGCAAACAGAATTGATATTCCTGTAATAATTCTTTCTTCTATAGCAGAGAAAGGTGCTGTAGTTACTATGCAGTGCTTGGAATTGGGGGCAAGTGATTTTATCACAAAGCCTAATGGTTCTATATCTGCGGATATCAGCTCCGTTGCAGACCGTCTTGTTGAGATGATTTCCTCTTACGGCGGTATGTATGCTCGTCGTCATGGAAAAACAGTCCGCTCAAGCGATTTCTACCTGAACCTTGCGTCAGAAAGGGCTGTAACCCGAAAGCTTCAGGCAGCGATGGGCGAGGAAAAAGCAAACCAGTTCCTTGCCGCCGAGAGAGAACGAAAATCGCAGATTGAACGCTCTCAGCCAGCGAAACACTTTGATTTCTCTACACCGACACCAAAAGAGCCAGCGGCAATAAAACCGCTCCGTGACGGAGGAAGAATAGAAGCAATCGCCATTGGTATTTCTACAGGAGGACCAAACGCACTGCGAGAAGTCTTCAAGTGCATTGACCCGCATTTAAAGCAGCCGATTCTCGTAGTACAGCATATGCCAGCGGGCTTTACCCATGAATTCGCAAATTCCTTGGATAAAATCTGCCCGCTCAGCGTAAAAGAAGCAGAAGATGGCGATGTTATTGAAGGCGGACACGTTTATATCGCACCTGGCAACTATCACATTGCGGCAACATCAGCAGGTCTTGGAAAAAATGTCATAAGACTGACACAAGACCCACAGCGAAACGGACACAGACCATCGGCGGACGTTCTGTTTGAGTCTATGGCAAAAGTGTACCAGAACAAATGTTTGGGCGTAATTATGACAGGCATGGGCAAAGACGGAGCCGTAGAGCTTGCCGAGATGCGCAAGCAGGGTGCATGGACGCTTGGACAAGATGAAAAGTCTTCAATCGTTTATGGTATGCCAAAAGTCGCTTACGAGCTTGGCGGCGTACAAAAACAAGTAAGCCTTGAAAATATGGCAGACGAAATCTCAAAAATCGCAAGAGAGCATCTGTAGACATATTTTTTAAGGTAATAAAAAATAGCATGGCAAACGTATTTCGTGAAAAATTTAGAAATGCGTTTACCATGCTTATAATAATCTTGCTAAGTGACTTTTTGTTTATTTCTGAGTATAATCTTTTATATGAACACAGAATTTACAGAAAGACTCTCACGAATAGAATCAGCACTGCAATCTTTTTTGCCAGAATCTTCAAACACAGACTGGCAGACGCTCTCGTTCGGGATACTCGACAAGAGCATAAATGCAGAACATATACAGAATCTCATAACACCATGCAGAACGCTTATAAATCTGGGCGGAAAGCGATGGAGACCCCTACTCTGCGGACTTTGTGCAGAACTTGTTGCCGACGCAAAGAATCAGCCACAGCAATTTGTTGAGAACGCTTATTCACTTGCACCTCTCATTGAATTTGCTCATAATGCAAGCCTCATACACGATGACATTGAGGACGGAGCGGACACCCGCCGTGGAATGCCGGCAGCCCATATCACATACGGCATGGACACAGCCATAAATGCAGCAAGCTGGCTTTACTTTCAGGCTTCCGTATGCATAAAGAAAAGCACATTCTCAGCAGAGCGCAAGCTGGCATTATACGAGCTGTTCTTAGAAGAGCTTCGCCGCTTGCATTTAGGGCAGGCAATGGACATAATGTGGCACAGGAATCCTGATTTTATTCCGTCACAGTCCGAATACACGGCGATGGTCAAGAACAAGACAGGGACACTTGCAAGACTTGCCGTAAAGACAGGAATTCTCTGTGGCGGAGGAACAGAACAGGAAGCCAATGAATGCGGTGCAATAGCAGAGGATATTGGAACGGGATTCCAAATTATTGATGACGTTACGAATCTTACAACTGGCAACCCAGGAAAAAAACGCGGAGATGATATCGTAGAAGGCAAAAAAAGCCTTCCTGTCATTCTTCATCTTGAATCTTGCGGAAGCGACAGGGAAAAACTGGCAAATTTGTTCGTGCAGGCAGGAAAAGAAGGAATAAATTCCTCTGCCGTAGAACAGGCAATCGAGCTGCTCAATGAGAGCGGTGCCGTGCAAAAAGCCTCTGAGTATGGAACTCGGCTTATAAAGCAAAAAGTCGGAGAACTGGTGTCTTATTTTGGTAATTCCGACAGCGAGAGCGCAGTTCTTATTCAGAATTTATTTGCAGGGATTTCTAAAAAAGGAAAATGAATTTATGAAGGAAAGTCCTGATATATTGAACAATCAAGCTTTGGAATTCGCCTCAAAAGGAGAATACAAAGAAGCCATCGCATGTTTTCAGCGCGCTATAGAAATAGAGCGTTTCAATTATATGCTTTGGTACAATCTTGGCATTACATACAGGGACTCTGGACAGATGCAGGCAGCAAAGGAAGCCCTTGAGCAGGCATACAAGATAAATGACACAGACCAAGATGTGCTAGAGACCCTTGCCCTTGTTAACTTTAACCTCGGAGATTATGAAGAAGCCCTCAGATGCTGTAACGAAGGTCTTTTATTTGGCGTTACAAATGCAAGGCTTTGGAATATGGCTGGTGTAATTTATTTTAACACAAATAAATACGATTTAGCATGCGAGGCATTTGAACATGCCGTTACAATAAATCCGTATTACTACGATGCCCTTTACAATCTTCGCGACACTTATGACGAGCTTGGCAACGAGGCAGGCAAACTGCAATGCATAGAGCAGATGAAAAATCTCTCGCCAAGCCAGAGCGGAGGTTTTGTTCCGTATGCATGATTTTGCGATTGTAAAGAAAATCGAAGGCGACAGGATTTTTGTCGTGCCGCTCATATCAAATGCATGTATAAAATGTACGACAGGTTGCCAAATACAGGGAAAAATGTTTGAGGTCTCGAACAAAAGAAAAATTTCCCTAAAAAAGGGAGATGTCGTACGTCTTCAACTCTCAAAACTTCAGTACGCCTTTAACGGAATGGTGTCTTTTCTTGCACCAATAGCGAGTGCCATAGTCGGTTATATTTACTCTCCTGCTATCATTGCCCGCGTATTCCGTAATTGGCAGATGATTAAACTGGAGTATCTTAAATTTTTTACGGTGAGCATATTTTTCTTTTCCGCATCTTTAATCATGTTCTTGATTAGCCGAAGCAGCCTACATTTTGTAAAGCCGGAAATAGCCCAGACAATCTAAAGGAATCTAAAACGATTATTTTGCTATGAAAAAATTTTCTTTGCTTTTTAAATCTTTTTTATCCCAAGTACCTGATGAGGAGCGTCTTTATCTTTGGCTCTTCGTCGCAGGAATCATCATAATCCTGCTCGCAATGTTCTCGGCAGCTTTTCTTGCAGGGATTATGATTGAGAAAGTCAAAAACAGGGCTCTGCTTTCCGAAAAACTGAAAACAACCCGCAGCGACGCGATAAAACGCTCCAGAGCCGTTATAGGCGGGCAAGTAACAGAGCAGATTGCTCCTTTTTTGCCAGATTTCCCGTGCAACCCAGGAGACGTTCGCTTTGTCGGTAAGCCTATTGATTTTGTCGCTTTTCCAGGCGCGGCAGAAGGACATGAAATAAAAGAAGTCCTTTTCATAGAAGTCAAAACAGGCGACTCAAAGCTAAGCCAGCGAGAGAAAGAAATTCGCACCGCCGTAGAAAAAGGAAGAGTGCGCTACGTAGTGTACAACCGCTAACAGAGTTTTTACAAATGCTCCGCGCTCTCGTAGCCGTATTTGAAAATCTGCTCGCAGCGATTCTTTGACATTGGTTTACCTTTCAAGAATCCCTGAATATTGCGGCAGTTTATACTTCTCAAGATGTTTAGCTGCTCAGGTTTCTCAACTCCCTCAGCAATCGTATCAAGCCCCATCTTAGTTACCATTGATATGATTGAATCAGTAATATTGGCTTCAACCCCATTCTCAGCGGCGATGTTCGAGATAAATGACTTGTCGATTTTCAGCGTCGTTATTGGCAAAAGCTGCAAATAACTCAACGAAGAGTAGCCTGTACCAAAGTCATCCAATGAAATGCCGATTCCCATTGCCCTGATTTGGTTCAGCAAGCCAAGAATCTCATCCTTGTTCTCAATGAAAACGCCTTCTGTTATCTCAATTTCAAGCGTTTCTGGTCTTATGTCGTACTGCTCAATTAAAGTTGACAAATCAAATATGAACGTTGCTTTTTTTAACTGAACAGGAGAAACGTTCACGCTCATTATTCCGTCAAAAGAGTAGTTTTTCTGCCAGTCGCTAAGGGTTTTTATCGCGGTCTCCATAACCCAGTCGCCGAGAGGAATCACAAGGCGAGTCTCCTCGGCAATCGGTATGAACTGCTCTGGGTTTATCCAGCCAAGCTCATCGTCTTCCCAACGGAGCAGAGCCTCAAATCCCCTGAGCTTGTTCGACACGGCATCAAACTGTGGCTGGTAATGCAGCTCAAACCCTGTCTGGAACGCGCTGCTGTTGAAAGCTGCACTAAGCTTGTTCTGGATTATGAGCTTTCGCATGAAGCGTTCCCGCATAACAGCTTGGAAGAAACAAGTCGTATTCTTTCCCTTTTTCTTTGCGTCAAGCATAGCCATATCAGCGAAACGCAATATATCCTCAAAGTTCGTGCCGTCATCAGGGTACATCGAAATACCGCCAGAAAACCCGAAACCTTCCGCATTGCAGATTTCAAGCAGGGTGTCACCCATATTTACTATCGTATCGTTCGACGCAACATGGTTGTAAAGGGCAACAAATTCGTCGCCGTTCAAGCGGTAGAAGCGTATGTCTTCTTTTTCAAGGCGTTTTAGGATTTCTGCGAATTTGCAAATAATCCTGTCGCCTTTCGCACGCCCCTGAAAGTCGTTTATGAGCTTCATGTTGTCGATTCCCATCACCATGAGCCCGAATTTACTTTCTGTTCCCTGAGAGTCTTTGAGCCACTCAGAAAAATCATCCTCAAGCTTTACCCTGCCATGGAGCCCTGTCAAGGAATCGTGGTATGCCGTAAACTCAAGTTTTGCGTTTAGTGCATTTATCCTGTCAAGGTTTCCACGCAAATTCTCGCGCGATGCGAAAAGTTCCTCCGTAAGATTAGAGAGCCTTGCATTCTGGTTTTTCAGTTGCTCCTCATAAAGCTTGTCCCTGTCCGCGTTTGCAAAGGTTACAATCAAAAGCTCATCGGATACGTCTATTGAAATTTTGAGCCAACAGGAATATGAATTTGAAAAAATAGTACAGACATTTGAAGTGCCAGTTTTGATAACTTCGGAACCAAATGATATTAAATCAAGATCCTTTGAAAGCTCAGAAGAAAACTTCGAGAAAAGCCCGCCTTCTTTGGCAAGGTTTTCAAATCTTTTTGAAAAAGCTTCGTTTATGAACAGAATCCTAAAATCAGACAAATCTTTTTTTTCATCTGAATAAACTGGCTCGGCAATAATAATCTGTGCTGAAATTTTGTTGAAAACTTTTTTAAAATCTATATCCTGCATACCACACGCCCGATGAAAGATTCATCGTTATTTGTAATATCGGAGCCTTTTTACAGACTCTGCGTAAATAAATTCATTAGACCTGTTCGGAAAACTGAAGTTTCCCAACATTTTCATTATAAACCATGATTCTAATTTTATGCAGATAACTTTTGTAAATTTCTGTTTTCTATTCTAGAATAAAATTATAGAATAGAAAAAGCAAGTTTTGGCAGGTACATCCAAAGACTTACAATGCAACACCGCTAACGCGGAGTTTTTCAGAATTTTTCAAGGAGAATAAAAAATGATTGCAGTTTTTATAGGTGCGGCGCTCATAGCTTTTACCGTATTCGCATGGCTTCCAGGCGGTCTGTGCTGGACACAGGAGATTATTAATTTCCTGAAAGGTGCGGCTCCAGTTCTGTCTGCTATAATCGGATTTATAGCCATACTCATAGGGCTCGCTGACATAAAAGACAGACAGGAAGCAAAAAAAGAAGAAGAAGCTGCCGCAAAAGAAGCAAAAAAAGAATAAAATTTATTGACCATTGGTTCTAAAAAGATTATTATAATAATCCCCGTATATTATTGTGTAATTTGAATGATGCAATCAGATTACATAAACACTTTTTTTATTTAAGGTATATACATGAAAACCATCTTCATTAAAGAGTACGAACAGAAACGTAACTGGTATGTTATCGATGCAGCTGGCAAACCACTCGGACGTGTTGCTGCAAAAGCAGCTTCTCTTCTTAGAGGAAAGAACAAGGCTTCATATACACCATTCCAGGAAATGGGTGACTATGTAGTTATCATCAATGCTGAGAAAGTTGCTGTCAGCGGAAAAAAAGCTACAGACAAACTTTATCGTCATTACACAGGATATGTTGGCGGACTCCGCTCTTTCACATTCGAGAAATTGATTGAGAGACATCCTACAGATCCTTTGACACGCACAATCAACGGTATGTTGCCAAATGGTCGTCTTGGTCGTAGACTTATGGGTAACCTCAAAGTTTATGCAGGTTCAGAGCATCCTCATGCATCACAGAACCCAAAAGTAATAGAGTTGTAATAGGAGTCTGAAATGGTAAAAAATATCGCTATTGGAACTGGTAGAAGAAAGACATCCGTAGCCCGTGTATTTGTCCGCGAAGGCTCTGGAAAAATCGTTGTAAACGGAAAAGATGTTGCTGAGTATTTCCCATTGGAAGGACAGGTTCGTACTGTTCACCAGCCATTGCTCGTAACAAACTATGAGAACAAATACGACATCCTTATCAACGTTCAGGGTGGTGGATTGAAAGGTCAGGCAGCAGCTTGCTTGCATGGTATTTCAAGAGCATTGCTCCAGATTGATCCAGATGCTCGTGCTTCTTTGAAAGCAAACGGCTACCTCACTCGCGACTCACGTATGGTTGAGCGCAAAAAGTACGGTCAGCGCGGAGCTCGTCGCAGATTCCAGTTCAGCAAACGTTAGTTTTATATCAGCAGTTTTTTATTTTATGGCTTATATTATGCACGAAATCAAAAATACTGCTGAATATAGTAACTCTACTGAATTTTTGCTTGCAATTAGCTCAATAAAACAGGTATCATCAGATTGTGTGGAAATCACTTTTTGCGATGGACCTGTTTTTTTTATTCGTTTTTGTTATCTAAAATTAGTACATTGCGAACGAATTCAGAACGGCGAAGTTTTTTCCGCAGAAGAAAGCCTGGATATTATACAGGCAGGGCTTGCTTTTAACGCAGAGCGAAAAGCACTTTCTTATTTAGCCCGCTGCGAGCAATGCCGTTTTGGACTTGAACGAAAACTATTACAAAAAGGATTTGAAAAAAATCCAATAAACGATGCGCTAGATTATCTTGAATCAAAGAATCTTCTTAGTGACTATCGTTTTGCGGAATCATGGGTCAGAACGCACGCTTCGTTAAAGGCTCATGGAAAAGCAAGGCTTCTGAAGGAACTTCTAAGTCGCGGGATTTCAAAAAATACTGCAACTTCAGTTCTTGATGAATTCTTTGAAAGTACAGACGAATTAAAATTATGTTTAAAAGCTTATGAAAAAGCTTTAAAACAAGGAAAAAATCAAGAAAAGCTGATAAAATATCTTATTGATAGCGGTTTTTCTTATAGAATGATAAAAAGTACCATCAAAATGAAATCGGAAGAAGCTTCTTGAAAAAGAGGCAGGGGTATTATCTATCGGTTAATCAAGTTTTTTGATTAACATCGCTAAAACTACACGGCAAATTTGATTTTTTGCAGCATAAAAATTTTGTCGTGAAAAAAGAGTGAGTAATATGTCACAGAATGATAATAAACCAACTATATTTTCTGCACTAGAAGTCGCAAAAATATGCGGAGTCGTGAACCAGACTGCAATAAACTGGATTCATGCAGGTCATTTAAAAGCCTTCAGAACTCCCGGCGGACAGTACCGCATTTATCCAACTGATTTGCGAGACTTTATGAAACGCCGAAACATGAATATTCCACAGGAACTCGACGTTCTGTGCACAAAAGACGTTGGAAAAGAAAAAATTCTTCTGATAGTAGATGATGACAAAGGTCTTAATACAGTTATAGCCAAATACATGGAAAAAAAGATTGAGGATATTGAAATCTTTCAAGCTTTTGACGGATTTGAGGCAGGCTCGCTTATGGCGGAGAAACACCCGTCTTGCCTGATTCTTGACTTGAATCTTCCAGGCGTTGACGGATTCAGCCTTTGCAAGAGAATTAACGAGACTGAGCTTTATGGCAGTCCTTCTATTATAGTCGTTACGGCCCTTGAGAATCCTGAAGTCGAGCAGCAAGTTCAGGCCCTTGGCATCAAAGACTTTTTCAAGAAGCCTTTGAATCTGGCAGAGCTTTCTGCTTCTGTAAAGGAATCTCTGGACTTTTAGAGAGGCGTAAAATGAGAGTTTTGACAAGTCTTTTCTTTTTGCTTTTTACAAACTCAATTTTGTTTTCGGCGCAAATAACCACAGCAAAAGCGGCTGCGACGGAAGCGGCAAAGAAAAGCGACCTGTCAAAATCTGTCGCTTACTTAAAGCAAACAGTTGCTTCTTTTACTGATACGAGGGAAAAGAGAGCTTTATGTGCGTTCTTAGCCAGCGTACAGGAACAGATGGGTCAATACGAAGACGCGGAAAAGTCCTATGCACAGGCAGCCGCTATGGTCGCAGGAGATGCGGCAGGTATGCCCAAAAAAAGCTCGGAGCAGCTTGTCCTTGACGCAACTCGCTGTGCTCTCTGTTGCGGCAATTACGCAAACGCAGAATCTTACCTGAGTTCCGAAGTCCAGAACACGGCGGACGAAACCACGAAAGCATATCTAAAGCTATACCGACAATGGGCAAGACTTTGCAAAGCAGAAAGCGACACGGACACAAAGGCAGCCGTCGCAACCTTAAACACTTACGTAGACAATTCTTCAATGACAGCCGTTGAGCCTACAGTACTTTTAACACTTTGGCACGTAACAGGCAGCAAGTCCTATTCTGACAAATTAAAGAAAAAATACCCTAAAAGCCTTGAAACGGCAATTGTAAAGGGAGACATTCAGCAGCTTCCCGCCCCTTTCTGGTATTTTGTTCATCGCGTTGGGGATGCTGTAGCAGAAGTAAAGCAAACAGCGATAACCGAGACAAAATCTGCCGCAGCAAGCTCCGAGAAAGCGAAAAAACAGCAGCTTGGGCTTTTTAAGGATGAGTCGAATGCAAAAGTCCTCGTTGAAAAAGCAAAATCAAAGGGATTTAATGCTTATATCGCTCCAGATGTAAGGCCAAGCGGTACTAAATATTATCTTGTAGTCGTTGATGAAAATAAAAGCGGCTCCATGGGACAAAAACTCAGGGACGCAGGCTTTGAGTGCTATCCATTCTTTGATTAATATGCGATTCTCTAAAAGCTTCGTTTTTTAGAGGTTTTCATGCTACTGTCTTTAGGAGAGTTAGTTTTATGGGAGAAAATCGAATAGAAGTTGCAAATGCTTTCTCGGCTTTTTCAAAGAAGTTTGCTCGCTTTAACAAGGCAAAAGATTCAGAACGTGTTGAGGAAGTACGAAAAGATTCCATCTTGCAGGATAAGATTAATTCAAGAGAAGAGCGGTTTGAACTCGCAATTATTTCAACATACAGGATTTATAAATCCCCTTACGAAGCCTTGGGAACAAAATCCGCGAGGGCAAAATCCATTGACGACGACCAGCAAAGCCTCTTAAAAGCATACAATCTGTTTAAATCCATCACAGAAATAAATGAAAAGCTCGGCGACGAGCAGACTTTCATAGCAAGGGCAGATATTGAATCGACCGTCTGCAAAAAAGATTCTTACACAAGGGGCGGGCAGTTCATTTATTTGCAATGCTGGCTCATGTTTGCACAACATGCGGCTGATTACATTCCTGTATTAGAAGAACGAAAGGAAGGTGTATTTCAGCTCAAATTTTACAAAGCCGAAACAGTTCATTTTTTGCCAAAAGACACAGAATTGATTGAAATTGTCAAGAAAACTTTCTATTCCTAGAAAATATACAAGAAGGGCGAATGTCGAGTTTCAAAAAGTAAAATACGCAGAAAGCAACTCCCAGC
>CADCRJ010000113.1 GCA_902803735.1 uncultured Spirochaetaceae bacterium | reverse complement strand
CCCGAAAAAAAGGCTTCCGCGCTTCGCTTGTGCAGATTTTTTTTCGGGCGTGGAACCCCGCTTCCGTTGCTTTCTGAAATTCCTATTAAAACTCGACATTCGTTCTATTAACTAAACCTTGAATACGGAGACTGTATTTCCGAGAGACGTAAGGCTGTCTGTATTCTGCTGCGTAAGGTCGTTTACGTTGTTCATAGAGCCGTTGATTGTCTCTATTCCAATTGCCATCTCAGCCATGCTCGCTTGTATTTCTTCGGTTAGACGCAGTAAGTCATTCATGCGACCAGAGACAATCTCCGCGGATTCTCGCATTGTGTTGCCGTTCGTCTGAACCTGAGCGGTTATGTCGTTCAGTTGCTGCACAGCCTCAAGCACCTGTATACCGCCATGAGATTGCTCCTGCATTGCGTTCTTTATCTGAAGCTCTTCCTGCGAGACTTGTTGGGTAAGCGTATAAATGTCGTCGAACTTTGTCTGCAAGCCAGAGCTTTCTACGCTCATGTCCTCAATGCTCTTGATAATATCCTTCAAGTTCTTGGTTATGCTCTTGCCCTGAGCACTTGAGTCTTCCGCAAGTTTTCTGATTTCGTCCGCAACTACGCTAAATCCCTTGCCAGACTCGCCCGCATGAGAAGCCTCAATAGCAGCATTCATGGCGAGCATATTCGTTTGGCTCGCTATCATTTGGATTACGTGGCTCGCGTCAAGCAAAGTCTTAGACTGCTCCTGTATACGAGACATCGCCTCTGCTGATTTCTTGATGTTTTCCATACCTTCAGCTGAAGAACGTTCCAGATTGTTAATTGTCTCAGAGTTCTTCTCCAATATATTCGATACGGAGCGTATATTTGCGACCATCTCTTCTATAGAAGAAGAAGCTTGAACAATGCTCGTGCTCTGGTCGTGAATACTTTCGCTGAGAGTTTTTGTTCCTTCGTCAATAACACCAACAGAGTGGAACGTGCTCTGAACATTCTCGCTCTGACGCTGAATTTGTTTGTTCACGCTTTCAATATTAGCAGTAATCTCGTTTGCACTAGCGGCAGTACTGCTCATATCATCAGCAAGCTTGAATCCCAAATTCTGCATATTCTCAGTAGCACTTTTGACAAAAGAAATCGAATTCTGAAGCTTTTCCATAGTATCGTTAAAATACTTGTACATAGTTCCAAGCTCATTATGTCGCTTTATGTCCATACGGACTGTAAGGTCACCGTCCCCTTGCGCAATATTCTTCATTGCATCGACGCCTTTGTTAAGCTCCACGCTTATGTTGCGTATAAAATAGTAAGAAATTGCAATTATAAGCAGTAAAGTTAATATAAAGCAAATAATTACGATTCTCAAAATAGAGACGGAATCGGCCATAATCTCCGCCAAAGGGACATTAAGACCAAGAAACCAGATTTCATCAGCCTCATCAACCTTTATAGGTGACATGACTACCTGTATTTTCTTGGAATTCTCGTTAAAAGAGAATTTAAACGATTCCAGCGAGATTCTGCTGGAAGCAAACAAGCCGCTGGTATTAGCCCCTGTAACCCAAGGGCTAAGCTGTCCTTCCCTTGAAGAGTCCTTTTCAACGGCGACAAGACCACCGTTAGATATGAGCGAGAGATAGCCAGTATCATAGATTTGGACGGATTTCAGAAGCGTTGACAGCGTATCAAGCGACATATCGACACCTATAACACCGACAGGCTTTCCACTCTTGTCGTGCACAGGGAACGCTACACCACATACCCACATCATGGTTCCACCAACTTCATAAAGGTTCGGCTCAATCAAAATTCCCTTTTTACTTTTTAGTGGATTTTCGTACCAGAACGAACCTACGTAGTCAGTAAGGGCAACGCATTCAATCTTGCCGTTGGTATTAGTCCAATATGGGATGAAACGTCCTGTCTCGTCATGGTACTCAGTATTCGCATACTCAGAGTCAAGACCGTCCAAAGCATTAGGCTCCCAAACGCACCATGCATCGACAAAATTCGGATTGTCTTTCAAAACTTGCACCATAAGTTCGTTTAAAAAGGCTCGACGTTCTCTTGCAGAAATTTCATCATAATTACAGGCAGCAGCCTGCATAGCTTTGCACGTGCGGTATTCGCCAGCTATAATCTGAGTTGTTTGTGTCGCATAATGAGCAGCAGTCTCTTCAAGATAATTGTCAGAAACTTTGTTGATGGCAAACCTAACCTGTGAAATTATCATAAAAGCACACAGAATTAAAAGGACAACAAGAACGCCACCAATGCTAAAAACGAGTTGCATTTTTATAGATGATGATATTTTTTTTGTTAATAACATATTTTAATAATATCATAGGATATAGGAAAGATAAAAAAACTTTTTATAATTTTACGTTATTTTTTTATAATATACAATTAATTTAGACTTTGAGTGAAATCAGTCCGCATCACGAAAAATTTTAGCGAGTAATCTCGTACCACGAAGCTTTTAAGAAGCCCTCGTGAACACAAACAGATACAGTACTACCGTTTGAAACTTCATTGTACAAAGAATAAGGAACCTGAACTTCCATTTTCTTAACACTCTCTGACCACGGTGAAACCGTTATATAATAAGATGTATGCTTACCACCTTTTCCTGAGCGGCGCTCATACTTGTTTTTATCCACCACGGTCTTCTCGTATTTTGTCGGCTCAGAAATATCAAAAAGACTATTTGAATGAATCGCAAGCATATAACCATAGATCCCAGCAGCAATAAAAAATATGCCTACTGTAACAAAATCAATTTTAATTGATTTTTGCTCAAATTCTTTTTTATAAATCCAAAATGCAGAAAACGCTATCAAAACTGCAAATACAATGCCAGCCAAGATACAAGGTGTATAATCAATTAGATGATATGAAATACGACTAGAAGAGAAAAGTCCAATTGAACAAAAACCAAAGTAGCTGCCTAAATCCGTTATTACCAACGATTTAGTAAATTTTGCATAAGCAAGCACAATAATCGGCAACAAAATAAAAATCGCTAAAACAAGCAAACTTTTTTGATAAAACAAATTCAGAATCATAAGAATTATACAAATAGGTATGCTCATTATATTGAATTTAGCCTTCTCAGCTTCTTCCGTACTTGCAGTAGTAACTGCAGAAGAATCATAAGAGTCAGCTTCTTCATCAGAATCCGACAGCTCATCATATTCGCAAGGATACACTGTTTTTCTGCCAAGGCGGTAAACGCTACCGCCGTCAGCCCCGAAATCAGTCTTTTCATTACTCTCAGTAACAGAAGCATCCGAGTTTGCAAGCAGCGGATTTTGCACATCAGCAACTTGCATATCAGATCCATGCATATCTTTTAACCAAGATGCAAAACATTCTATATTCTTAATATTGCCTGGAATTTTGATTTTTTTTGGTTTGTCAGACAACTTAAAGCGATAAGTCACGACAATACCTTTTTTAGGATTCTCTGCCCCCGTAAAAGACAGGATTCTGTTTTTAGGAATATGTAAAATACGATGAAAGCGACGTTTTATCTCAAACCAGTTATTATCAAAAAGCAGGTAGCCTTCATTGTATTCAAGAAATTTTTTCATTTTGCAATTTTCCAACAAATCAAGAATAGCATACAAAAAAGAAACAAGTCCATCAGGACGAAACAAAGTTGTGACTGTCAAAAATGCTGGCGATATAGTGTCATTCCGAACACATTTAGAAATTTTTACAAATTCCTAGTTACCTATTGACTAAATAGGTTTTTATAAATTATAATAAGTTTAGATGAAGCTGATGCTAGAAAGTCTTTTCCAGCATCAGCCAGTCAAAAAATCAAGTGCAAGGAGGTCACAATGAGAACGAATCACGATTCAATCAGCTTCGGTCAGTGTCTGGCCGATTTGTGCGCTTGTTGCTGTTAAAGCAGGGAGAAACACAAAAATCTTAAAAAAATCTATATCTAACAAGTCAACTTGAGGATAGCGGAATTTCTGCTATCCTCTTTTTTTTTGTTAACTAGGGGAATTTAATATGAAGAAAAACCTTGCCTTATTTATAAGCTTTTTTGCCTTTTTCCTTTCATTAGGAACATCATGGGCAGGATCAAAAAAAACAGTCAGAATAGGAAATGTAAACGGTGCTGGTTCATTTTCCTACTCTGGAATCATTTCCGTTGCAAAGGAACTTGGCTATCTTGAAGAAGAATTCGCAAAAATCGGATATAAAGTTGAATATTATGCTTTTGAAAACGGTGTGTATGCAAATGAGGCCTTTGTTTCAGGAAGCATTGACTTTGCCTTTATTGGTGATGTTCCTGCAATAACCGGTCTTGTGAATAAAATCGGTACCGTTTGGATTGGTGTAGATGAGTCTGTAACGCCCATAGGAATCGCTGTAAAAAAAGGCTCACCAATCCGTGCCCCCAAAGACTTTATTGGCAAGACAGTTTCAGTTGCAATCGGAACAAACAACCATCTGCTTTATGCGAATTATTTTCGTGATGCCGGAATCGCAGAAAATCAATTTGAGACCGCAAACTTAAATTCGTCGAATGGAAGAACAGCTGTTGTTTCAGGAAAAGTCGATGCAGCAATCGGAAACATCATCGACCTTATTCCTCTTGAGCAAAGCGGTCAAATCGACATTATTTTTTCTACAGCTGAACGTCCAGAATGGCATTCACAGCTTCTGCTTGTAGGTAGAAATAAATTCTTGAAATCAAACCAAGCGGCAGGAGTTGCACTTTTTAAGGCTTTGATTCGAGCCCGTCAGACAGCAATTAAAACCCCCAAAGCATATTACGGAGCAATTTCTGCAAGTCAGCTTGCAGATTATCCAGAAGAAGCGGAAAAGTATCTGAATCCTGACGGTCAACTTACGAATTATATTTCAAAAATCACAGAGAGCAATATCTCACGTGCCCAAAAATTACAGGAATTTTTCACTTCAATTGGACGATTCAAGGAAAAAATAGATGTCAATTCATTCGTCGAAAAAAAATATTACGAAACTGCGGCAAAAGAACTGGGCATAAGTGAATAAAAATAAAGTAAAAAATGGGCAGAAGAAAAATGAACTTTCATCTGTCCAGAGTTTTGACAAGGAGATAAAAATGGCAATAACACGAGAAGAAGCCCTAAGGCAAATCCACGTAGAAGTTGAGATTGAAAATACAGGAATTGATTTCAGTCCTGAGCTCTACTCAAAACTTGACTACACAAAATATCAGGAGCAAATTCGCTGTCTCTTCGACTTAAACTTTAAAAAACTGGTGGACACAAGGCTGCCCTACGGTTTCAGTTTTAACTCTACTGGATTTGCCAACAGACTTTTGTGGAATCCAAATTCAGAAGTAAAAATCGTAAAAGAAGGTGAGAAATTTTTCCTCACTAAAGGCAAGGACGGAAAAGATTTTAATGAGGAAATTACTTTTTTTGAACGACCTAGCTATTACAATCAAAAAACCTCTGACGGCAAGGAAATGGGTCGAATTGCTCAAGCCCGTACTCCTAAAGGAAGAATTTTTATCGTATATTCGAATGAGTGTTCCTTAAAAGACAAAGGACTAGACTGTCTTTTTTGCAACATCAACGATACAAAAAGACGTTTTGAAAAAGTTGACAAAATAGAATGGAAAAATCCCCGAGAAATAGGTGAAACTGTTGCAGCAGCATATGAAGACGGATTCCACGGTTTTAATTTGACAGGAGGTTTTATTCCTGAACGCCGTGAAGTTGAATATTACATAGATGTCATCGAAGCCGTAAAAGAAAATTTCAAAGGCAATGACGAAGATATTCACGGTATGGCTTGCGTTGGAGCACCTCAGGATTTGGCTGTCATTGATCAATATCGGGAAGCTGGATACCAGCATATTGCCACAAACATGGAAGTCTGGGACGAAAACCTCTTTAAGTACATCTGCCCCGGAAAAGAACAATTTTGTGGCGGACGAGCAAATTGGTTGAAAACACTACGACACGAAGTCGAAGTATTTGGACGTGGAAAAGTCCGTTCTCTCTTTGTAGGAGGCCTTGAAACCAAGGTTTCACTGCTTGAAGGAATTGAAACATTAAGCGATTTAGGCGTTATCGCATGTTCTGAGGTCTGGAAGCCCTGCATTGGATCCGCATTGGAAGGACACCGCTCCCCAGAAACAGAATGGCACATTGATGTACTTGAAAAGACCTATCAGATTCATAAAAAGAACGGATTTTCGCTGGAAGATTATTACTACACGCTGAACATAGACAATCCGCTTGCACATTTATATATGCTCGATGGTCAGACTCTTCCATGGCAAAAAAGCACAGATAATCACACTATATATGAAGACATTTAAAAAACTCAAGGCAGAAGGATACAAGCTATACATATAAAAAAGGAGGAATTAACCATGGCATGGACAAAAGAAAGTGCATTTGATTATGCAAAAGAAGCAAAGTGGGCAGTATTCGCATCACTTTGTACAAAAACAGGGGCACCTCGCATACGTTCAGTGGGCGGATACGGAATCGCAGATGGTGCTTTTTATCTGAACACAGCGAAAGATTCTGCAAAGGTAAGGCAGATTCAGAATCGTTCTGATGTGACAATTCTCTTTCAGCAAGAAGGGCAGACAGTTCCCAAAAATGTGACCTTTATTGGACAGGCTTCCATACTTTCTGGTGATGAAGCGAAAAATGCAAAAGCCATCATAAAAGAACGTCGACCACAGGCAGCATTTGACGACTCAAAGGTCATTGTCAAAGTTCAAGTTAAAAAAATCAAGATTCTGGATTTCTCGGAGGAAGATAAAGTTCAAGAAATCGAACTGTAAAAGGCGGCATATATGAACAAACAGTTTAATTCAGTTACATTCGGGCAGTGTATACAGGGCTGTCTCATATTCTGTTCTTGTAGCCTTCAGAACAAGACAGACAGCACATCTGCGCTGTCATGCGTAAAAAAAGACTGACACAAAACCATGAAGTTCGAAAGAGGTACAGATACCATTTCAAACCTTTTTTACACAAAAAGGAGATACAGTATGCAAAAAAGACTTAGAATTTTAGCAACGTTTTTAGTATTGCTCGCATTCGCAAGTGGAAATGCTTTTTCCGCCAAAGCAAAACAAAAAGTATTTAGGCTCGGAAGTGCCAGCGGGCAAGTACGGGCGTTCGACTCTACCGTTGGCATTGCGCAAGAGCTCGGCTTTCTTGAAGAAGAGCTTAGTAAAGTCGGCTACAAAATCGAATACAGCTATTTTGAAAACGGCATTGCGATAAACGAGGCCTTTATCGCAGGGGATATTGATGCCGCCACTATCGGTGATGTACCGGCTTTCACTGGATACGCAAACCAGATTGGTACAGTATGGATTGGTTCTCTCTCATCGTTTTCTGATATCGCAATACTTACGAGAAAGGGATCTAGCATCAAAAAACCGAAAGACCTTGAAGGCAAGAATGTCGCCATCAACATCGGAACAAACGCTCAGTTTACTTTTGAAAACTACCTGACCTTCCATGGTGTTGACCGCAACAAGATTAATATCATAAACCTAACACTCATAAACCATCCGTCGGCTTTTGCATCTGGCAGCATCGATGCGGCTTTCGGAAGTGCACCGTTTCTGTTAAATGCAGCAGCAGAGGGGGTTGCAGACGAGTTCTACACCACACGGCAGAATCCGGAGTGGAGCTGCCAAGGGCTTATTCTTGCCTCAAAAAAGTTCTTAAAGACCGATGAAAAAGCACTGGTTGCCTTCGAAAAAGCTGTCATCCGAGCTCGGGAGGAGCTTATTAAAAATCCTTCTCGTTGGTACCTAACATATTCTGGTGGAGCAATAGCAAAGCACCCAGAACTGGGAGAACGGCTTTACAATCGCGATAACGGGCGATTCCGAGACTTGATTCTGCGTATCGGCGAGCAGGAAATAGAAAAAGGACAGAATTTGTACAATCTGCTGCTCAAACTTGGACGTTATAAGACAGCCAGGGACGTAAAAGGATTTGTGAACAACAACATTTATGAACAAGCAGAAAAAGAATTGAAAGCTAAAGGCTTTGTCATCACAGAATAACACAAAAACACAAAACTACTAGTAAAGGAGCATATATATGGCAATTACAAGAGAGCAAGGACTTGAGCAGGTAGCTCTTGCCATTCAGATTGAAAATGAAGGTGTGAATATCTCCCCTGCATTGTTTCAGGATCTCGACTATGAGCACACATATCTTGAGCAAGTGCGTTCCTGCTTTGACTGGAATTTCAGCAGCTGGGTACAATCAAAACTGCCAGACGGCTTCCGTTTCGCAAGCTCAGACTTCTATTCTGCGATTTTCTGGAATCCCCATGCGGAACTTAGTATCGTACGTGATGGAGACCAATTTTTTTTGACAAAAGGAAAGGACGGCAAGGAGCTGAACGAAGAAATCAGATTTGAAACAAAGCCAAAGTTTTACAACAAACGCACTAGTAACGGCAAAGACATGAGCCGCATCGTACAGGCAAGGAGTCGTGGTCGTCTAGCAATCACCTACTCCAACGAATGCTCACTCAAAGACAAGGGATTGGACTGCTTATTTTGCAATATAAACGACACAAAACGTCGCTTTGAGAAAGTGGACAATATCGAGTGGAAAAGTGCGAAGGAAATCGGCGAAGTGATTGCGGAGGGCTACAAGGAAGGTTACCACGGCTACAATCTTACAGGAGGATTTATACCTGAAAGGCGAGAAGTAGAATACTACATCGACGTGATTGAAGCAGTAAAAGAAAACGGCATCGCTCCAGAGGAAATTCACGGCATGGCCTGCGTAGGGGCTCCGTCAGATTTAAGCGTTATCGAGAATTATCTTGAGGCTGGTTACCAGCATATCGCAACAAACATGGAAATTTGGGATGAAAATCTGTTCAAATATATCTGCCCAGGTAAGGAACAGTTCTGTGGCGGACGGGAAAACTGGGTGAACACATTAAAGCACGAAGTTGAAGTCTTTGGCAAAGGAAATGTCCGTTCGCTGTTTGTAGGGGGACTTGAGAATAAAGAGTCCCTTCTTGACGGACTTGAGACATTGATTGCTCTCGGTGTCGATGCCGAAACATCCATCTGGAAGCCTTGTATCGGCAGCGCACTTGAGGGGCACCGTT
>CADCRJ010000112.1 GCA_902803735.1 uncultured Spirochaetaceae bacterium | reverse complement strand
CTTCTGGAACATTTCGATACCAGTTACAGTTGAAGACTGTGTTGGGCGGATACCAACGATTTCTACTGGGTCGTTCATGTTGATTACGCCGCGTTCGATACGACCAGTAACAACAGTACCACGACCAGAGATTGTGAAGATGTCTTCGATTGGCATCAAGAATGGTTTATCAGCATCGCGAACTGGATCATCGAACCAAGTATCCATAGCCTCAAGAAGCTCATCGATACATTTTGTATCATCAGGAGTAGCACCGTCAGCCAAAGCCTTGAATGCAGATCCTTTTATGATTGGTGTGTCTTCAGAGAAACCATACTCTTTAACAACGTCTTTGATTTCCTCTTCAACGAGCATCAACATCTCTTCATCGCCGTCAAGCAAATCAACTTTATTAAGGAATACGATAATCTTTGGAACACCTACCTGACGAGCAAGCAACAAGTGCTCACGTGTCTGTGGCATAACTGAGTCTGGAGCAGAAACAACCAAAATAGCTCCATCCATCTGAGCAGCACCAGTAATCATGTTTTTGATATAGTCAGCATGTCCTGGGCAGTCAATATGTGCATAATGACGTTTATCAGACTGATACTCCAAGTGACGAGTATTGATTGTGATACCACGCTCTTTTTCCTCTGGAGCGTTATCAATTTCATCATACTTGAGAGCCTTGTCACCATACTTTTTAGCACAATGCATAGTGATAGCAGCTGACAAAGTTGTCTTACCATGGTCAACGTGACCAATAGTACCAACGTTCATGTGAGGTTTAGTTCTAACGAACTTCTCCTTTGCCATGTGTTTCTCCTTTGCCGACAAAATCTATTCTCGGCATATTCAAATTATATTATGTGTTGCACTTTAAACCAGAACACGAACCTTTTTCAACTGAAAACGCCGCATTCGCATACACACTATATTAACGATTTATTGTATTAGGATAGGATAAAATCAAAAAAAAGAAAACATCTTCTACACCTCATCAATTCGAAGCGTACGGTCGGATCCACCTATCACTATCTAATAAATACGATAATCGGTATGGCATCCAGGCCTCAACTACAAGGAAATATTTTAAACAATACTATGACAATCCTGAAAACTAATCTTAGTTAACTTTACGGACTCATCGGACTTAATGAAACATTGAAGTCCGCCCTTACATATCAAAGAACCTGTCTGCATCTTTCGTACAGAATCATAAAAGATTTATATAAAGATACCTTTTTTCATTAGATTATGCAATAGGTTCTAGGAATTTATTCACATTTTTTGCACAAAAAAAAAGCACTCCGAAGAGTGCTTTGCAGGAACTACCAACGATAATGAGCAAAAGCTTTGTTTGCCTCTGCCATCTTGTGTGTATCTTCCTTTTTCTTGTATGCAGAACCAGTATTGTTGAATGCATCCATCAACTCAGCTGCAAGCGTATCAGACATTCCGTGTCCGCTTCTTGAGCGAGCAGCAGCAATAATCCAACGCATAGCGAGAGCTTCTTTACGAGCATCACGAATTTCAACTGGAACCTGATATGTAGCACCACCAACGCGGCGAGATTTAACCTCAACCATTGGTTTTACATTCTCAAGAGCTTTCAAGAATACTTCGAGAGGCTCTTTGTCTGTTTTTGATTTCAACTGCTCCAAAGCCTTGTAAACGATTTTTGTACAAGTATCTTTTTTTCCGTCAAGCATCATGCGAGAAACGAATTTTGAGATAACTGGGCTGTTGTATTTTGAATCTGGAACAATCGGACGATTAATTGACTTCTTATGTCTTCCCATGGTAATCCTCTCTTATTATGCCTTTGGTCTCTTAGCACCATATTTTGAACGACCGCGTTTGCGTCCGTCAACACCAAGAGTATCTTTTGCACCACGAATAATATGATAACGTACACCAGGAAGGTCCTTTACACGACCACCACGGATAAGCACTACAGAGTGCTCCTGCAAGTTATGTCCAATACCAGGAATATATGCAGTAACTTCAATACCATTGCTCAAACGAACACGAGCAACCTTACGAAGAGCCGAGTTTGGCTTTTTTGGAGTAACAGTCATAACGCGAGTGCAAACACCACGTTTCTGTGGACAAGACTCAAGAGCAGGAGCCTTTGTCTGGTTTGCAACAGACTGTCGTCCTTTACGAATAAGTTGATTAATTGTAGGCATCGCCTATTCTCCTATCTAAATACTGGTCAGCACCCCAGTGTAATAAAAAACGAGTTAAATCTTATTATATACTATCGAATTTGCAAATACACAGTCAAGCCAGTATATTTGCAAATTCTTAAATTCTGGCACATAAATTTGCGTTTCCGACAATAAATTGAGCTCAAATTCTTCTGTCAGTCAAAAAAACGCACTATATGCCAGCAAATCATAGCATTAGTCCTCTGATGAAGAGAATTCCATTCCAGAATCTTCAAGGCCAGAAGAGTCAAGAGACTTTTCTTTCTTGCGCTGTTCAAGGATTTCTTCCATCTGGATATCCAAGTCCTTGTCAGAATTATCGAACAATTTAACGTTGCGGTAATCCCTTATACCAGTTCCTGCAGGAATCATGTGACCAATGATTACGTTCTCTTTAAGACCGTTCAAGCTGTCAGTCTCTCCAGAAATTGCCGCATTCGTAAGAACACGAGTTGTTTCCTGGAACGAAGCCGCAGAAATAAACGAATCTGTAGCAAGGGCAGCTTTTGTAATACCCTGGAACATAGGACGTGCAACAGCTGGCTGTCCACCTTCTGCAATAACGCGCTCGTTCTCTTCGTGGAAATGGTATTTATCAACCTGCTGTCCAAAGATGAAGCGTGTATCACCAACAGATACAACCTCAACCTTTCTGAGCATCTGGCGGACGATAACACCAATGTGCTTGTCATCGATTGCTACACCCTGTGCAGAGTAAACCTGCTGGATCTCAGACATAAGGTATTCCTGAAGTGCATTCTCACCAAGAATTGCAAGAATATCATGTGCACTAGCAGAACCGTCACAGAGCTGCTCACCAGCAACAACTTTATCACCATCACGAACAAGCATTCGTTTTGTCATAGGAACAAGGTGTTCCAATGCCTTACCATAGACATCCTCTACGATAACCACGCGCTTGCCTTTCTGAACGCCATTAAACTTAACGGTACCAGAAATTCTTGCCAATACACATGGTGACTTTGGCTTTCTTGCCTCAAACAACTCAGATACACGTGGAAGACCACCAGTAATATCGTTTGTCTTTGCAGCTGCAACTGGCATTTTAGCAAGTGTAACGCCAGCAGAAACCTGCTGTCTGTCCTCAACCTGCAATGTAGCACCAGCTGGCAAGAAGTAAGATCCGATTTCGTTTCCGGCTTCATCAGTAATCAAGATACGTGGCTGCTTAACATCAAGGTGTAAATCGCTGATATGTCGCTCAACGCTACCTGTATTCTTATCAACAATCTCTGCAAGCGTTACGTTAGGAATAATGTCCTCAAAGTGAACGTATCCCGGAACCTCAGCAATGATTGGTTCAGAGAACGGATCAAACGTACCGATTACATCGCCAGCAGCAACAATGCTACCAACCTTGACTTCGATTATAGAACCATTGCTTATCTCGATTTTAAGCTCGTTACCAGCAAGGTACATATTATCGCCAACGACAAGGATTCTACCATTCTCTTTTGCGAGGATTTCTTCTTTGCCCTTAACAGCAATTACAGACCCCTTAAGAACGCGATCCTTATCATTTGCTTTTGCAACAACATTGCTTGCAAGAGGAATAGTGTCTATGATACGCGTAGCACGCATTGTACCTTTACGCGTAAAGAGCATTTTTCCATCTTTAGTAGGAACATTCGTACCCTCAAATCCCTCTACCATAACAGGATATTTGAGTACAATACGGTTATCCTCTGTCTCCTTAGAAGCTGTACCACCGACGTGGAACGTACGCATCGTAAGCTGTGTACCAGGCTGACCGATTGACTGTGCAGCAATAACACCAACAGCCTCACCAATCTCGACAAGCTTGTTGCGGGCAAGGTTTTTACCATAACACTTAACACAAACACCGTGCTCTGCCTCACAAGTAAGAACTGTGCGGAGCTTAACTTTTTCTACACCAGCAGCCTCGATTTTCTTTGCGAGATCCTCATCAATGTACTGGTTAACATCACAGATAAGTTCTCCTGTTACTGGATGAACGACACGCTCGATAGTAAAATGACCAACGATTCTCTGAGAGAGAGGCGTTACGATTTCATCACCATTTTTGATAGCTGTATAATCAAGACCGTTGATTGTACCACAGTCCTCTTCATTGATTACGACATCCTGTGCGACATCGACCAAGCGGCGAGTCATGTAACCAGCATCAGCAGTCTTCAAAGCCGTATCGGTAAGACCTTTGCGGGCACCGTTTGACGAAATGAAGTACTCGATAACCGAAAGACCTTCCTTGAAGTTTGAGCGTACAGGAAGTTCGATGATGTCTCCGTTAGGTTTAGCCATCAAACCACGCATAGCTGCAAGCTGTGAAATCTGTTTCTTAGAACCTCGGGCACCAGAGTCGGCCATCATGTAGATTGTATTGAAGCCATCTTTGTCCTTCTTGAACTGGTCCATCATTATGTCTGTAAGCTTATCATTTGTACGAGCCCAAATATCAGTTACTTTGTTATAACGCTCGTCAGCAGTAATGATACCCTTAGAGTACTGCTTTACATATTCGTCAACCTGCTTGTTAGCATTCTCAACCATCTCTTTTTTCTCAGCAGGAATGATAATATCATCCATAGAGAGAGTCGCACCGAAGAATGTAGCGTTTTTATATCCAACATCCTTGATTGCATCAAGCATTTTAATTGTTACCCATGAACCCTGGTTGTGATAAACAGTTGAAATCATCTTCTTCAAGTCTTTATCACCCATACCAGTTGTAACGTGTTTTGCAAGATCTTCCTCGCTGATATGAGGGTTGATATAACCAACCTCTTCTGGCATCTCAGCATTGAAACGGATACGACCAGCAGTTGTGTTTATAAGATCACCAGCCTTGAATTCACCTTTTACAAAAGAATCTTTTGGAGCAGGAACCTTTACAAGAGACTGCCATTCGATATAACCATGCTCAGCTGCCATAACAGCTTCGTCATCGCTTGAGAAACGCTTTCCAGTTCCCTTTGCGTTAGGCTTTACAGAAGTCATGTAGTAAATACCAAGAACCATGTCCTGAGATGGCAATACGATAGGGTTACCATTTGCAGGGTCAAGCAAGTTTCTTGCAGAAAGCATCAAAGTCCAACATTCCATCTGGGCAGCCTGTGTCAAAGGCACATGGATAGCCATTTGGTCACCATCGAAGTCGGCGTTGAAAGCTTTACAAGCCAGAGGGTGAAGTTTGAGAGCTTTTCCCTCAACCAATACTGGCTCGAATGCCTGAATACCCAAGCGGTGCAATGTAGGAGCACGGTTAAGCATAACAGGATGCTCACGAACAACTTCATCAAGGATGGCGTAAACCTCTGGGGACTCCTGCTCTACGAGCATTTTTGCTTTCTTTATGTTGAGAACAACGTCCTTATCAACGAGTTTCTTCATAATAAATGGCTTGAACAACTCCAATGCCATTTTTGTAGGAAGGCCACACTGCCAGAGCTTAAGCTCAGGACCAACAACGATTACAGAACGTCCTGAGTAGTCAACACGCTTACCGAGCAAGTTCTGGCGGAAACGTCCCTGCTTACCTTTGAGCATATCAGAAATAGATTTAAGAGGGCGGTTTGAAGCACCCTTTACTACACGCTTGCGCTTAGAATTGTCGAACAAAGCATCCACAGCTTCCTGCAACATACGCTTTTCGTTTCTGATGATAATATCAGGAGCAGAAAGCTGCATCAAACGAGTAAGACGATTATTTCTGTTAATTACGCGGCGATACAAATCGTTCAAGTCAGAAGTTGCGAAGCGACCTCCGTCAAGCTGAACCATAGGACGCAAATCCGGCGGAATTACAGGGATAACGTCAAGAATCATCCAGCTAGCTTCGTTTCCAGAAGAGCGGAAATTCTCAACGATTTCAATTCTTTTGAGAAGACGTTTATCTGTCTTTGTTCCTTTCTCAACCATTTTATCACGAAGCTCTTTTCCAAGCTCGTCAAGGTTAAGGTTTTCAAGCAAAGTCTTTATAGCCTCGGCACCCATTCCTGCATGGAATGACTGTCCGTATCGCTCCTCAGCTTCCATGTACTCGTCTTCTGTAAGAAGCTGCATTTTTTTGAGGTCTGTATCACCCGGATCAATTACGATGTACTTCTCATAATAGAGAACAGAGCGCAGAGCCGCTACCTGAAGGTCAAGCAAAAGACCCATGCGGCTTGGAACTGAGCGATAATACCAGATATGGCTTACAGGAGCAGCAAGCTCGATGTGACCAGTTCTTTCACGGCGAACTTTGAAATGAGTAACCTCAACGCCACAACGGTCACAAATTACACCCTTGTATCGGATTGATTTGAATTTACCGCAGTAGCATTCCCATTCCTTTGTAGTACCGAAAATGCGCTCACAGAAAAGACCGTCTTTCTCTGGTCTGAGAGTTCTATAGTTAATTGTTTCCGGCTTTTTTACTTCACCATAAGACCATGCGCGGATGGTATCCGGCGAAGCAAGCTTTATTTTAAGGCTATCAAAATCCTGAATATCACGCATTATCATCATCCTCCTTTTCAAAACCAGCACTTGCTTTATCAATCAATTCCTGATCACGCTCTGTCAACGCGATGCGTTTTCCCTTAGCATCATAAATAGTAAAGTCAAGGGCAAGACCACGAAGCTCCTGCACCATAACGTTGAATGACTCAGGAACGCCAGCTGGTGCTGAAGGATCACCTTTTACAATAGACTCATAAATCTTTGAACGTCCGTTCATATCATCAGATTTAATTGTCATCATTTCCTGCAATGTGTTTGCAGCACCATAAGCCTCAAGTGCCCAAACCTCCATCTCACCAAGACGCTGACCACCGAACTGAGCCTTACCACCAAGTGGCTGCTGAGTAACGAGAGAGTATGGTCCTGTTGAGCGGGCATGCATCTTATCATCAACCAAGTGATGGAGTTTAAGATAATAGATAACACCTACAAATACAGGGTTTACAAATGGTTCACCAGTACGTCCATCACGAACAACCTGCTTACAGTCAGGAGAGAGACCAGCTTCCTTGAGTTTCTCAGCAATCTGCTCCTGTGAAGGAGTCTGGAATGCAGGGCACTCAAAATACTGGTTAAGGTAACGACCAGCGATACCAAGCTCAGATTCCATGATCTGTCCGATGTTCATTCGAGAAGGTACACCGAGAGGGTTCAAACATACATCGAGAGGAGTTCCGTCCTCCAAGTATGGCATATCTTCTTCTGGAAGAATTCGAGCTACGACACCCTTGTTTCCATGGCGACCAGCCATCTTATCACCTTCGCGGAGCTTTCGTTTGTTAGCGATAAGAACTTTAACTTTCTCGTCAACGCCTGGATCAAGATCATCACCCTCTGAGCGTTTGAGACGCTGTACATCGATAACGACTCCCTCAACACCGTGAGGAACTTTCAATGATGTATCGCGAACTTCACGAGCTTTCTCACCGAAGATAGAGTTCAACAACTTAAACTCTGGAGTCGTCTCAGTCTCTGATTTTGGAGTTGTTTTTCCTACAAGGATATCACCAGAGCGAACCTTTGCACCAATACGGATAATACCGTCTGCATCAAGGTTGTCCAAAGCCTTCTCGCTTGTATTTGGAATATCACGAGTAATCTTTTCTGGTCCAAGTTTTGTCTCACGCAACTCAATCTCATACTCTTTGATATGGATTGAAGTGTACATATCTTCTTTTACGACGCGTTTTGAAATAAGAACCGCATCCTCGTAGTTGTAGCCGTTCCAAGGAACGAATCCAACAAGAAGGTTTCTACCAAGAGAAAGCTCTCCGTTGAATGTAGCAGGACCATCAGCAAGAACCGCACCCTTCTTAACTTTCTCACCAACCTGAACAGTTGGTCTCTGGTGATAACAAGTATCCTGGTTAGTTCTCTGATATTTAAGAAGTGGGTACTCGTCAAGTCTTGATGAGTCAACAGGCTTAACCTTTACCATCTCGCTTGAAACGTAAACAACTTCACCTTCGTGCTTAGCCTTTACAAGAACACCAGAATCGTAAGCAGCTTTCTGCTCCATACCAGTTCCAACATAAGGTGGCTCAGGGAACAACAAAGGAACGCCCTGACGCTGCATGTTACAACCCATCAAAGCACGGTTGGCATCATCATGCTCAAGGAACGGAACGAGAGATGCAGAAACAGAAATAACTTCACGAGGAGAGACGTCCATGTACTGAATGTCTTTTACGCTGCGAGTAGTATAGTCTCCACGATGACGACAAGAAACCATCTCGTTAGGGAACGAACCATCTGCCTTCATACCTTCGGCAATTTGACCAATGTAGTACTTATCCTCATCCATAGCAGAAAGATAAACAACATCATTAGTAGCCTTTCCGTTCTCAACCTTTCTGAACGGAGCCTCAAGGAATCCGTACTCGTTGATTTTTGTATATATAGCAAGAGAAACGATCAAACCGATGTTCGGACCTTCAGGAGTCTCAATCGGGCACATTCGTCCATAGTGAGTATAGTGTACATCGCGGACTTCAAATCCTGCACGGTCACGAGAAAGACCTCCAGGTCCCAAAGCGTTAAGACGACGCTTGTGTGTAAGCTCTGCAAGAGGGTTAACCTGATCCATGAACTGAGAAAGCTGTGAAGAACCAAAGAATTCTTTGATAGCAGCTGTAATCGGTTTATTTGAGATCAGATCCATTGGCTTCATTGTCTCTGTCTCTTTGTTACCCATACGCTCTTTTGCAATACGCTCCATGCGTGCAAAAGCCGTTTTGAGCTGATTTGTCATAAGCTCGCCGACAGAACGGATACGGCGGTTGCCCAAGTGATCAATATCGTCGATTGGCTCAGAACCATTGTATACATTGATCAAATGTTTCATCGTCTGGATAATATCATCTTTTATAAGAGTATGATCCTCAACAGTATCTGCATATCCGAATTTTTTATTGAGCTTGTAGCGACCTACGCGTCCCAAATCGTAGCGACGGATAGAGAAGAACATGCTTGTCAAATCCTTCTCTGCGTTCTCTACAGTCATTGGCTCGCCTGGCAAAAGAACAGCATAAACTGCACTAAGAGCATCCTCTTTTGTAGGCTCCTCGTTCTCAGCACCTTCTTTCGCAAAGCGAATCTCTTCCCTTTCAAAACAGTTGATAATCATCTCGCTGTCAAGAGAAGGATTCTCTTCTTCCTTGTTCTTAGGATTTGTGCGGGCATTCAATTTAATAACAGAAATCTCCGCAACATTCTGAACCAAAAGGTCATCAATATCATGTGGATGAAGTTTAGTTCCAGCCTTGAAGAGACATTTTTTCTCGCCAGTCGCTTCGTCTGTTACAAAGACAGCCTTTGCAAGAATCCTGTCAACCAAAGAATCTTTATCCTTTGAATTTACAGCAATATTCTCCGTAACATAGAAACAGCTGATAATCTCTTCGCGAGAACTATAACCAAGTGCACGGAGGAATATAGTTCCCAAGATTTTCTTTTTGCGGTCAATTTTTGCGTAAATAAGTTCTTTTTTCTGGTCAATCTCAAATTCAAGCCAAGAACCGCGGTAAGGAATAATACGGCTTGAATAAACACCTTTTTCATGCTGGAAGATAACACCAGGCGAACGGTGGATCTGAGAAACAACAACGCGCTCTGCACCATTTATAATAAAAGTTCCGCGATCAGTCATAAGAGGAATGTTTCCCATGAAAATCTTACGCTGAAGAATCGCGCCGCTGTCATTAAAAGTCAAATTTATACTAGCCTGAAGAGGAGCGGCAAAAGTTCTACCTTTCTGCTTACACTCGTATTCAGAAAGAGGAGGCTCGTCCAATTCATAAAATTCATAATCAAGAGACATTGAACCATCAGGGCTTTCGATTGGAAATGTCGTGTTAAAAGCTTCCTGCAAACCTTTGTTTTCCAAAGGCTCATGTCTGTCTAACTTTTCTTTCTGAAGGAATGATTCATACGAAGCTGTCTGAATATCGATGAGATTAGGGATTTCCATGAAGTTCTGGATATCTTTCCCGTAATACTGACGGTTGATTGTTCTACTCTTGGCGAACATCTAATACCTCTGAGTGGATAATTACCTGAACAGATTGCTACATGACATAAATCCCTGTATGACATACAAAGAGTTAAGCACAGCACAAAATGCAAGGTTAAACTGCCTTCGTGGCAGTAAAAAGTATATATTTCAAAAATCCAAATCATCCAAAAGGAAAAAGCATAAAAATCTTTATTTCCTCTGGATAAAACATTCCAGCTATAAACAAGTAAAGCTTACATCTGGACAATTTGCCCAAATGTAAGCATTTTGTATTTTATTGAGTCTTCAGCTCCAAGAAACAATATTTAAGTACAATCTGAAGATTTAAGTAACAAGCTTTTTAAGCCGTCAACTTATTTTTTGCTAGCTTCACCACCAGCTTCTTTGATGTCAGCAATCATCTTGTCTGCATCTGCTTTGCTAACGTTCTCTTTGAGTACTTTTGGAGCACCCTCAACGAGAGCTTTAGCCTCACCAAGTCCGAGACCTGTGATAGCACGAACAGCTTTGATTACAGCGATTTTCTTAGCTGCATCGAATTTCTCGAGAGTTACCGTGAACTCTGTCTGCTCTTCAGCAGCAGCAGCTCCACCAGCAGCTGGACCTGCAGCAACTGCAACAGCAGCTGTAACACCGAATTTCTCTTCCATTGCTTTTACGAGTTCTGAAGCTTCGAGAACTGTCATAGATGCGATTGCATCAAGAATCTGATCATTTGTAAGAGTTGCCATATTATCTTCTCCTAAATAGGCATGTTTCAGTCATTATTTTCTATAATAACGCAAAACTAATTATTTTTGATGCAGACAGCCCAAACTGAGCTGTTTAACCCGCATCGATATTGGTTGTAAGGACAGTCGGCACCAATTGAAGCCTGACCTTACTACACAAGAGAGCTGACTTACTCAGCTGCTGGGGCTTCTGCTGCAGGTGCAGCTCCACCTTCCTGTGATTTTTTATCAACATAAGCCTGCAATGTAGCGGCAAGTTTCTGAGCCGGTCCATTGATAGCAGACATAAGCATAGAGATAAGCTGCTTTTTGCCAGGAACCTTTGAGAATGCTTCGATCTTTGCAGCATCGTAAATCTCATTCTCTACATAAGCACCTTTTACAACAAGAGCTGGTGTATCTTTAGCGAAGTCAAACAAGATCTTTGCAGCCTCGTTTGCATCTTCTTTTACCATAGCAATTGCAGTTGGTCCCTTAAGGTAATCAGCAACGTTCTCGATTTTCATTTCATCGAAAGCAACGCGTGCAAAATTGTTTTTTACAACTTTAAGTGGAACCTGTTTTTCACGGAGTTTTCCACGGAGTGCAGAAATCTGCTCAACAGTCAAACCACGGTATTCTGTAAAAATGAAATCTTTGTATTCTGAAAAAACTTTTTTTGTTTCTTCAATAGCCTCTGTTTTAGCAGGCTGTATTTTTTTTGCAAGAATAGCCATAAATTATGCCTCCTCCTTGAATGCTACCCAAACACCAGGTCCCATAGAAGAGTTTACTGATACTGAGCGAACATAGTCTGCTTTTGCATCAGCCGGTTTTTTTCTATCAATTTCAGAAAGGAATGTAGAAACATTCTCTGCAACTTTAGCAGGCTCCATAGAAACCTTACCTACAGCGATATGAACGATTCCTGTTTTATCAGCTCTGTACTCAGTACGACCTTTTTTCAGTTCGTTGATAGCACTTACGATATCGTTTGTTACAGTTCCTGTTTTTGGGTTTGGCATAAGACCTTTGCGTCCCAATACCATACCAAGACGACCAACATCTTTCATCATATCAGGTGTAGCAACAGCAACATCAAAGTCAAGCCAGCCACCCTTTACTTTATCGATATACTCCTGAGCACCAGCATAAGTAGCACCAGCATCAAGAGCCTCTTTAGCACGCTCGTCTGAACAGAATACGAGAACCTTCTTCTCTGCAGTGAACTGATTTGGGAAAACCAAAGTATCACGTACAGTCTGGCTCTTTCCAAGACGAAGAGCAACGTGGAGCTCTACAGTCTCGTCAAAGTTTGCATAGTGAAGCTCTTTTACAAGCTCACAAGCCTTAGCAACTTCATAAGACTGCTGTGGGTCATATTTTTTGAGAGCATCAGTATATTTTTTACCGTGTTTCATTACTTCGCCTCCACTTCAACGCCCATACTGCGAGCAGTACCAGCAACGATTCTCTTTGCAGCTTCCAAATCATTTGCATTTACATCAGGAAGTTTTGCCTTTGCGATCTCCTCAAGCTGAGCCTGAGTCAATGTTCCAACCTTATCGCGGAGAGGGTTTGCAGAACCTTTTTCCAATTTGAGTGCTTTCTTAATAAGAACAGCAGCAGGTGGAGTTTTAAGAACGAATGTGAAAGACTTATCCTGATAAACAGTGATAACAACAGGAATGATAAGTCCCTTTTCCATGTTCTTTGTACGATCGTTGAATTCCTGAACAAATTTAGGAGCAGAAACTCCCTTAGGTCCAAGAGCAGGTCCAATTGGCGGAGCTGGAGTTGCAGATCCAGCAGGTGCCTGAATTTTGAACACTTCAACAATTTTTTTTGCAGCCATATTATAGCTCCTTATATTGGTAAGCGAAGATTAAAATCTTCTATCGGAATGCCCTAGTCCGACGGACATACATTCCTCCCAAAAAAAATAGAAGAGTATCAACTAAAAATTGACACTCTTTTATTTCATTGTATTCTTAATTTACTGAACTAAACGTTCAACTTGTGTAAAATCGACTTCAACAGGTGTTGCACGACCAAAGATCTGAACCATTACGCGAAGTTTGCTCTTATCAGCATAGATTTCTTCAACAGCACCGCTGAATGTTGCAAAAGGTCCTTCTGTAATCTTAACCTGATCGCCAATAGAATAAATCTGCTTGATACGAACAGACTTCTCACCTTTTATCTCACCAGCTTTCTGCAAAATATTTTTTGCTTCATCAGAAGATATAGGTCGTGGTCTCTCGTTAGGATTTGTTCCAACAAAACCGTTCACACCCTGAATAGAGCGGATTACAGAACACGTATTTTTCCAGCCGATAGAAGGAAGATCCATCTCCAACATAATATAGCCAGGAAGAAACTTATTTTTTCTTGTTCTTTTTTTTCCGTCTTTAGTAATCTCAACGACTTCTTCTACAGGAACTTTTACATCTGTAACAACAGCAGAATCTAATTCACATTCCTCAAGCTTTGTACGAATTGTTCTTTCAATTTTATTTTCGTAACCTGCGTAGGTCTGAACAATATACCAACTTTTAGACATAGACCCTTTCCTAGAAAACGAGCTTCATACCTGCTGTAAAGAGAAGATCCAAACCACCCAAAACAACAGCTATTATAAATGAAGAAAAGATAACAACTTTGACAGAAGCGACTACATTATCACGGGATGGCCAAACAACCTTTCTAAGTTCGGCACCGCACTCTTTCAAGAACTTAAGCACTTTTCCCATAACAATCCTCTTATCTATAAATTAACGTACAGGCCAGGCAGGACTCGAACCCGCGACAACTGGTTTTGGAGACCAGGACTCTACCAACTGAGCTACTGACCTAAGATATTTTTCTTGCGCCTTATTCTATCGAAGAATAAAATAAAACGCAAGAAGTATTAAAAACAAAATTATTTAACTTTTGTTTCTTTGTGCAAAATCTCTTTTCTGCAGAATGGGCAATACTTATTTTTCTCAAGTTTACCCTGAATGTTCTTTCTGTTTTTTGTAGTTGTGTAATTCTTACGCTTACACTCTGTACACTGAAGAGCAATTATGTCTATTGCGGTCTTTTTCTTGCTACCCATTTTATACTCCTAATATTACACTTCTAAGACTCAAATGGCTTAAAGTAAAAATAAAGCTCCCGAGCGGAATCGGACCGCTGACCTCAGCACTACCAATGCTGTGCTCTACCAACTGAGCTACAAGAGCGAACCGTTCGACGGTTTTTAGACTATATCCATACTTCCCATTTATGTCAAGAGAATTTCAAAATATTTATGCTTATTATAGTATTTTGTTCATTTTTATGCTAGAGTCTGAAAGCTAGTTTATGAAGTCTCTTACGATTTGAGACATTCTCTTTTATCAGAGGTCATAATGAACACAGATTCTATTATCAACAATATTCTTGATTCATACAAAAAATATGGTGGAATTAATGAAGCGGGAGTAGATTCGTTTCCAAACAGAGAAAACGTCGTCATGGTACTGCATGATTTGCAGTGTCTTATATTCCCAGGCTACAGGACTGCAGAAGAAATAGACGAAATAAACATTCGCTATATAACAGGCCAGAGAGTAAACAGGATTGTATCAGTACTCACAAAAGAAATTCAAAAAGCTTTTATCTATGAAATAGCACAATGCAAGCAGAGAGGAGAAGCTGCATCCAACAAGCTCTGTTTCTCTCTCGCCGAGAAAACAGCTCTGGCTCTAGTAGAGGCAATTCCAGAAATCAGAAGACAGGTTCATCTGGACACAATCGCGGCATATAACGGAGACCCCGCAGCAAAGAGCGATGAAGAAGTAATAGTTTCTTATCCTGGACTAGAAGCCATTGTAGTGTACAGGCTCGCGCACTTTTTGACTTCCGTAGGAGTTCCTGTAATTCCAAGAATCATGTCAGAGCATGTGCACGGAAAAACAGGAATTGATATTCATCCAGGGGCGACAATCGGCGAAAGCTTCTTTATAGACCATGGAACTGGCGTTGTAATTGGAGAAACGACTGTAATAGGAAACAACGTAAAAATCTATCAAGGCGTGACTTTAGGAGCTTTGAGCGTAAAGAAATCCTTGCAAGACAAAAAACGACATCCAACAATCGAGGACGATGTCACAATCTATGCAAACGCGACAATTCTCGGTGGAAAAACAATAATCGGGAAAGGAAGCACAATCGGCGGTAATACATGGATTACAAAGTCCGTTCCGCCTAACTCAATGATTTCTCAGAACGACAACAACTAACAGGTCGAATGTCGAGTTAAAAAAAACTTCGTTTCAGAAAATAAAATACGCAGAAACGAAGTTTTTATTTACTTACGGGGATAAAAAAAACAGAGCCTATCCGAAGCAACGCATCGGGCAGGCTCTGCCGTCCAACAAACTGGACATCGGAGAGAGTTTATCAGCTTTTTTACAAGCTTGATTAACTATAACTCAACAAAAAACTTTAGTCAATACAAAATCTCAAATTTCTCTATTTTTGAAACAAAATTTTTACAAGTGACTTAATTGTTGATACTTGAACAGTCCCTGATTCCTTTTCAGGACACACAATGTTATTGAAACCAAGCTCCGAAGCAGTTTTTATTCGCTGTTTAAGACGGGAAATCGGACGGATTTCACCAGCAAGACTTATCTCACCCAATATTACCGTATTTGCAAGCAACAACAAATCCGTGCGGGCAGAGTACAAAGCCGCGGCAAGAGCCGCATCTATCGCACTCTCATTGAGGCGTACACCACCAGCAACATTTATGTACAAATCTTGATCAGAGAATTTTATGCCTGTCCTTTTTTCAAGAACCGCCGCGACACGGGCAACACGGGCACTATCAATCTTATCAGAATAAACGCGGCTCACAGAGGATTTTGACGGAACAGTAAGAGCCTGAATCTCAACAACAAAAGCACGGCTTCCCTCAAAAACACAGGTATTTGCAATTCCTGCAGGAACGTCTCCGTCCCTCTTGGTTATAAAAAGGGCACTCGGCTCCCCTACTCCCTCAAGACCTTTCTGGGTCATTGCAAAGATACCAAGCTCATCCACCGAACCGAAGCGATTTTTTGCAGCTCTAAGGAAGCGAACCTCATCGTCATTACGTTCAAATGAAATTACCGTATCAACCATATGCTCAAGGCTCTTTGGTCCCGCAATAATTCCTTCTTTAGTAACGTGAGCAGACATCACAAGGACGGAATCACGCTCCTTTACCCAGCCAATAAGCTCGTTTGCACAGAATTTTAGCTGGTTCACAGTCCCCGGCACGATACCAGCCTCAACGCTGTAAACTGTCTGAATAGAATCAATTATAACAAAAACAGGATTCAGAGCGACTAGAGCATCCTTTATGTCCTCAAGCCGCATAGTACAAAGGATTTCAATTCCAGACACGTCAAGGGAGAGCCTGTCAGCACGCCCTTTTATCTGCCCCGCAGACTCCTCGCCCGAAACATACAGGATTTTTCCGCCTGTAGCCTTACTGATTGCGGAACAAGTCTGGAGCATGAGCGTACTTTTTCCTATTCCAGGCTCACCGCCGATGAGAATCGCGCTTCTCTTCATCGCTCCGCCGCCAAGAACACGGTCAAATTCGCCTATTCCCGATACAAGGCGGGAATTTTCCTGCGCGCTGACAGACGAAAGCGGAACGGGCTTGATTTTTTCAGTAACAGCACTACCAGAAAAAGCCGCCGCGGTTGAATTCGGGTCAACCAAACATTCTTCAAGAGTATTCCAAGAACCGCACTGAGGGCATCTACCAAGCCATCTCGGCTGTGAATAGCCACACTCAGAGCATTTAAAGACTGTTTCAGATTTTTTTTTTGCCATGCCTAATAATAATAAGCAAACCGCCGAACATCAACCAGCAAGAGCATCAACAGGATCCAAGCTAGCAGCACGGCGGGCTGGACTTAAACCAAAGAAAATACCGACAACAACGCTGAAAAAAAACGCCACAAAGCATGCAGGAACCTGAACAGCAAAAGGCTGACCTTTTACATATTCGACAGCAAAGCTGACTCCTATACCAAAAGCAATGCCCAAAAGTCCGCCGAGCAGGGTAATTGCGGCACTTTCAACAAGAAAAAGACGGCAAATAGCGAAAGGAGTCGCCCCCAACGCCTTGCGTATGCCTATCTCCTGCCGCCGCTCCGTAACGGTGACAATCATAATGTTCATAATCCCGATTCCGCCAACCAGAAGCGAGATTGCCGCAATCCCAGCCAGCATAAGGCTTAGGGTGCTTGTTATGGAACTCATTTGGTCAATCATCGTCTGCATTGAGTTAACCCATACAGACCCCTCGGTTCCTGTTTTTTCGGTCGTATATTCGGTAACATCAGAGACCATCTGAGTACAATAGGAAGGACTTATCGCCTGCAACACAACCGTATCGGCACTTGGGTTCGGCTTAACCTTTTTTGAATAAAACCCGCGAGGAACATACATACCCGTAGTACTAGACTCCATGCCGCTAGATTGCTCTCGTAAGACTCCCGCAACAACAAAGGAAAACGGAACGTCCCCTGTAACGAGCAGAATTCGCTTACCAACAGCGTTTCCGTCTGGGAACAAGGCAGAGGAGACTTCGCTTCCGATTATGATTTTCTGAGCACCGCAAAAATCCTCCGTCACAGTAAAATACGAGCCATAATCAAGGGCAAGATTACACATCTCAAGGTAGCCAGGCTCAATCGCAGACACAGAATTAGTAACGCTAGTCTCTCCGTAGCTGACGGTAGCACTCATCGAGTTCTTGAACCAAACTTTCTTTACATTGCGGATATGGTCAAAAATATCCTGTCTGAATGGCTCGTCAAAAACAAGCGTGACAGAATTCCTATTACGGCGCATAAAGCCAGAACTTACGCTCACAAGGTCAAGCCCAGATGAACCGAACGTTCCTTGTATTTGCTTAGTAGAGCTTGCACCCATGCTGGTTATGACAATAACGCTGGCCACACCTATAATAACACCAAGCAAAGAAAGCACTGTCCTCATCTTGCTTCGAGAAAAATTTCTGAACGCATCAACAAAATCTTCAATCATAAGCAATTACTCCGAGCCGGCATCATGGAACGAAGCCGGCACTTGCTCTGAATCATCTTGAATAAGACCATCAAGGATTCTGATGCAACGCCTTGTACTTGCACCAATACGAGGGTCATGCGTAACTATTACAATTGTAGTCCCAGCCTTGTTTATCTCATCAAAAAGCTCCAGAACAGCCCTTCCTGTAGAGCTGTCCAAAGCACCCGTTGGCTCGTCCGCCAAAATAATAGAAGGGCGAGTAACAGTAGCCCTCGCAATGGCGACGCGTTGTTTCTGACCTCCAGAAAGCTCATTTGGCAAATGGTTAACACGCTCTTTTAAACCGACCTTCTCAAGAGAAGCCAAAGCCATATCACGGCGCAAGCTTTTTTCAACTCCCTGATAGCGGAGCGGAATCATAACATTCTCAAGGACTGTGAGAGACGGCAAAAGATGATACTGCTGAAAAACAAAGCCTATGGTTTTATTCCTTAAAACAGCAAGCTCCTTCTCGCTCATAAGGGCAGTTTCCTTGCCGCCTATAGCGACAAGCCCAGAAGTAGGTCTGTCAAGGCAACCAATCATATTCATGCAGGTAGACTTGCCAGAACCGGAAGGCCCCATTATAGAAAGAAACTCCCCCTGTTTTACGGCGAAACTTATCCCCCTAAGAGCATGAACGGACTCCTCGCCCATTTCATATGTCTTCTTTACATCTTTCATAAAAATCACATTCTCAGACATAGCAAGCTCCTGGTTAAAACGGCATAGGACCGCTGCCCATAGGTCCACCCATGCCATTCTTTGAAGAACTGCCCTTTCCTCGGCTACTTGTACGGAGCTTACCACTCTTAGACGGCGTAGACTGAGCTTTCAGAGTCTCACCGCCTTCAAGCCCCGAAAGAATATTCACATAATCAGTTCCGTAAGGTTCTACAGAAACTTCAACCCGCACAGTCTTTTTGTCACGTCCGACAATATCGACGAAGGCAGAGCCGTGGTCATGTCCTATTGCATAACGCTCAACGATAAGACGTTTTTCAGGCTCCGTTATCTGTATCTTGCCCGTAAAAGAAAAATTCGGCAGTATTCCAGCAGGAACATTATCAATGCGGACTTTCGCGTTAACGACCGTCGCCCCTCGGCTAGTAACCTCGCCAATAGCAGGATAAGAAACAAGATACCCCTCAACATTGCCGTTGTATGCAGGAAAGGTAAAATCGACCTTTTGCCCCGCCTTCAGCTTTGCTACGTCAGTCTCTGCAATTTCAACGTCAGCGGTCAGATAAGACGTATCAACAAGGGTTCCTATGGAGTCCTTCGCTTCAAGGTAGTCTCCTGGGTCTACGTCAAGTTTTGCAATTATGCCGTCAAACGTAGCGACAATCTGCCGATTCTTTATCTTCTGGACAAGGGACTTACGCTGTGTCTGCATAAGGGCAATCTTGCCCGAAGTCTGATTCTGGCGGGCAACGCTTATCTCATAGTCAAGATTCGCAAGGTTATACTGCTGCTCCGTATCGTCAAGCTGAACAATTTTATCGCCAGCTTTCACGTGCTCGCCCTCTTTTACATAGACACCGACAACAGTTCCATCATTTAGGGAGAGCAAGGACTGCGATTTTGCAGCCGCAACAGTTCCTGCAATCTCAATCACGTTCTCGTACTGTTCGGTTCTTACCACATAAACTTCATCAGGGGCAGACTTGCTAGAAACAATTTTCTTTGCCGTAAAAATCAGCAAAAAAATGACCAAAGCAAAAATAAAGCAACCTGCAACAATTTTTCTAGTTTTTGACTTCTTCATGATTTTTTTCCTGTGTCGCTACGGAACATTAGTTTTGTCTCATCGTTATAAATAAGCATCTCAATCGCATTTATCAATATATTGATGCGGGCCTTTTCCCTGTTATTCTTCGCATTCAGATACTCGCTTTCGGTAACAATTCCCTGTTTTAGCCATGTCTCCATATCCGACTCCAATGACGAATACATATCAAACTCTTCCTTATAAGAGCCTTGAGACCACTTTATATCATGGAAAGAGGAGACCTTATCAAGAATATCTGTATCATAGTCTGATTTTGCGGACTCAATGGCAATGTCTTCAAGCTGAGAGTCAATCACGTCCTGCTGTTTCTCAAGTTTTCTGAGCCGCCACGTATTGAATGCAATCGCCAAAGACAGCGAGAAATAGGGGCTGTCAGACTTTATGCCGTCAGAACTGCTTTTTAGAAGGTTCTGCTTAACAGGCATATATGCGCCAGCACTAGCGGAAATGCCGCTCCAAGCCCAAGTGAGCTTACCCCCGATGGTATCATAGTTAGTAAAGCTGTCGTTAAAGATATACTCACCTGTCGCCTTCAATGTCATATCATAATCAGCCTCACGTTTCAGCTCGGCTATATGTTTGTTCCATTCCGCAATTTCAAGGTTGGAATAAGATTTTTTATCATATTTAAAGACATTCTCTTCTTTTACGGCAGGAATAGCATCAGGCAAAAAAGCGATAGCCGCATTAAAAGCATTGTCACCTATGGTCTCAAAGTCGCGGCTTTCACTAGAGACCCTATCAAGCGTAAAACCACATTTTTTTGCAAAAAGAGCGGTTTCTCTCTCAAACAAGAGCTGTTTTTCAACGACATCCCGACGGTCACTCGCAACCTTCATATTTGCCTGCCTGTAAGCGGCAGATGTTTTGCTGTACCCCTGAGCGACCAGAACCCTAAGGTCAACGGAATCGTCAAACAAATCAGTCTTCGCTTTAAGCACGCTTATTGCATAATTAAAGAGTTTTTTCAAAGTCTCATAAAACTCTTTTTCTGCGCTCAGAACTCGGTCGTTTACATTTCGTTCAGCTTCCAGCAGTTTTCGCTCAGACTCAAGGATGTTCACCTTTCTCTGCTTTCTTGCCCCTGTTATGATTCCTGTCGTGACAGAAACAGAGCCGTCTTTTACGGTGCTCTCGCCGTCATAAACCGTAAGCGGGATTTTCGCTTCTATTACGGTATCGTTAGCAGCAGGAATCTCAACGGTCGCAGCTGGCGTTACCGTTATCCTGCGCTTATCCTGCGACATAAGGATTTTCATCTCGCCGCTAGAAAGCGTTACAGAAATACCATTCTCAATTTTAGTTGATTTTAAGTCGATGGATTTGGAATCCGCTGTAAGGACATATTTTTTAAGCTCCAAGTCATTCTGCAAATAGCCCGCAAGAAGCTCGTTCAATCTGGAAAATTTTTCTGAAGAAGGGTCATCGTAAACAAGTACGGGTCGTTGCTTAGGCTGATGCCCAGAATCGCTCTGCCCTGATTGAGGCTGTTCTGCAAAAGCATAAAAACAAAGCGATGAGAACAAAAAAAGCTCTAAGAAAACAACGACCCGTCTCAATAAATTCATAATCAACAACAGTTTTAGACTTAAACACCGCCTTTAGAAAGCAAGTTTTTGAACGCATCTGCCAATGTGACTACAAATGTCGAGCCAGCCACAAAAGTTCCCACGGAAGAACCGAGCGAAGACAAGATGAACACGAGCAGGACTCTCAGGATTCTGTTTTTGTAGAGTCCCTTTATACTTGAAATATCGTCCTGAACAGTTTCCATGTCTTTTACCTTTGGCTTGCAAAGAACCGCCTGAACAATGCCAGTAAGGAAACCGACCCCTATAAAAGGACACAGCGAAGTTACAGGAGCACCTACAAAAGCCACGAGAAGAACCAGAGGATGAGCACCCGCAAGCAGAGAGCCGAACGCGGCAAGGCATCCGTTCCAAAGAACCCAAGCACCAAGCATATTGGTTCCTTTCTGCTGTCCGCCGAGGACAAATCCAAACGCTATAAGCGCAACAATCAATACAGGAATAAGCCACTGTATAATCTTAGACGAAGCCTTTTTCGGCGGCAAAGAGCTGATTTCATCAGTATTGGTATTCTCCTCGCCAGCAGCAATTGCCGCAAGATGCTTCTCAACGCCAGCAAGATGTCCCGCACCAAGCACGGCAACAACGGAATTCCCTGTGCACTCCCAAATATGGGCTGCAAGGTAAAAATCCCTTTCATCAATGAGAACTTCCTTGACAGCAGGCATATAATCAGAAAGGTCATTCATCATGCTGTCCATCTCATTGGAATTTTTTAGGTTCTCAATCTGCTGGGTACTTACCTCGTCAGTATCAAAAGCACTTGCAAGAAGAGCTGTCAAAAGCTTTCCCTTGCCAATGGAAGACGTTTTTGCCCACGCCCGTCTCAATGTCAGCTGAATAGGTCTGTCAACCATTTTGGCAGGAATTCCAAGCTCCTTTGCTGTATTTATACCCGTCTTCATTTCATCGCCGG
>CADCRJ010000111.1 GCA_902803735.1 uncultured Spirochaetaceae bacterium | reverse complement strand
ATTCCCTCTTCAATCATGTTGAAGCCGTGGCTGTACCAGAGGGCAGAGCCTTTCTTCATGCGTTTCATAACTTCTGAAATTACATTTGAGTGCTGCTTATCTGGAGTAAGGTTTCCGATGAGGTCGGCTGTTGGAACCAATTCGTCATAAGTTCCGACTTTGAAGCCGTTCTCTGTAGCGTTCTTCCAAGACTGGCGTTTCTGTGCGATTGCCTCTTCGCGGAGAGCGTAAGATACATCCAGACCTGAGTCGCGGAGACAGAGACCCTGATTCAAGCCCTGTGCACCACAACCGACGATTACGATTTTTTTGCCTTTGAGAGCGTTAACTCCGTCAGCGAATTCTTCTTTTGCCATTGAGCGGCAGTGACCAAGCTGCAGGCGAGCTTCGCGCCACGGAATAGAATTGAAATAGTTGTTACCCATTTTCTGATGCCTCTATAATTTAATTTTGATTTTATTATAGTGAGACAGTCATATTGCGTAAAGTGAAATAAAATAAACACTATATTGCATAAAACGCAACAACAAATCTATTTCTGTAATTTCCGCAAGCTTTTATTCATATACAAGAACATAAAGAAAGCCATCAAAACTGAGCACAAGTCGGCAATAGGCTGTGCAAAGATTATTCCGTCAAGCCCGAACATAATCTTGAACAGGATTATAATAGGCAAAAATATAAATCCTTGCCTACTTACGGCAAGCATAAGAGAAGCTAACGCCTTCCCCATCGCCTGAAACGAGAAATTGAACACGAACATTATTCCGATAAACGGACTGGACACCATAAGAGCACGAAGAATCTTAACGCCCATGTCGATTACATCCGAAGCCTTTATGAATACGCTTATGATTTCACGGGTAAAGACAAAATAAACTGCCGTCAGCGCAACCCCCAGAGAAACGACGCAGAAAATAGCAAATTTAATGACAGCCTTCATTCGCTTGAAATTCTGCGCACCAAAATTGTAACCAATCAAAGGTTGGATTCCCATTCCCAGTCCTAACTGGACAAAAATCACGAGCATATTTGCTTTCATCGCAATTCCCATTCCAGCAACAGGAATATCACCATACTGGACCAAAAGCTTGTTCATAAGAATATGGCTCAAACTCATCAAAATGTTGGTAATAGAGGCAGGAAGCCCGATAAGCATAACGCCTTTGAGGATTCCTCCCCTAATCGAGAAATAGCGAGGATTAATAGAAAGAACAGAATCCTTAGAACAAACATGTATCAAGAAGAATGTAATTGAAACAAGGTTTCCAACGACAGTAGCCAAGGCAGCACCGCCAACACCCCATCCAAGGCATGGAATTTTCAGTTTTGCAAAGCCGAACAGCGGAATCGAAAGGTTTTTCAGAATAAAAAGCGGGTCTAGGATTATATTCGCAATGGTTCCAGCCATCATACCGATCATAGAGCTTTTTGCAGCCCCCTCGCCCCTTATAAGGTTTGTAAAAGCCGTAGAAATAACTATGGCAGGTCCACCAAAAGCGATACACGTCAAATAAGTGCGTGCAAAAGCAAAAGTATTCTCACTAGTTCCAGCGGCATGCAGAATAGGAGTCATAAACACTTCCATCAAGATACCACCAATAATTCCTACGATTATACCCATGTAAAAACAGAAGGAACTGATTTTCTTTACACGGTCATAGTGCTTTTCACCAAGAGCACGGCTCAAAAACGAGGAACCACCAATACCAAATATATTTCCGGCGGCCATAAGGAACAAAAACACTGGAGTCGCGACGCTTACAGCAGCCACTTGATTAGGGTCATTGGTCTTTCCAACAAAGAAAGTATCTACCATATTATAGAAAACGGCAACTATCATACTCAATACAGTAGGCAGAGCAAGTTTAAAAACAGCTTTTGGAACAGCTTCTCTTTCAAAAAGGTCTATATTCTTAATCATACAAGAAATTTAGTGACAAAAAAAAATTATATCAATATGAAAAAGTAAGAATTTAAGAATAGAATTTCTTAAATTCATTTTTTATAGTCCGATATAAAGTTATGTCGAAAAAAAGATTTTCTATTTCGTACGATGCTCCATTTATTTTGGTTTATACAGTTTTATGCATGACAATTCTTATATTAAGCACGATTTTACTAGATAAGGATTCAGGAACAAATCTTGCTCCAAGCATTTTTACGGCACCATGCGCACCGTTTCCTGCAAAGAACCCGCTCAGTTATATTCGTTTATTCACGCATATTTTTGGGAATAGCGACTGGGCTCAGTTTTTAGGGAATTTCACGTTCATAATCCTGTTAGGACCTTTAATGGAAGAACGATATGGATACAAAGTTCTTGCGCTTATGTTTGTAATAACGGCATTTGTAACAGGCGTAATAAATGCCTGCTTTATACAAAATCCTGCAGTCGGTGCGAACGGAATCGTATTCATGCTGATAATTCTTTCATCGACAACAGCTTTTGAAAAAAAGAAGATTCCAGCAACTCTAATCCTCTTGCTGGCAATTTTCTTGGGCAAAGAATTCATCGGTGCAAACAAAAACGCCACAATTGCAGCTACGACGCACATTCTTGGGGGAATCTGCGGCTCTGCATTCGGATTTCTTTCCGTGCCAAAACCAAAGAGAACACGGAAAAGTCCTGTAAAGCATGATGAAAAAACAGTCCTAAAGACTGCTACATTAAAAACTAAAACAACGAGCAAAACGCTCGCTGTTTAAAAGAAAAAGTTTCGGAACTCGTCTGACATCTGGAGCTTTATAAATAAACAAGGGCAATGCCCAAAATTTGGAGGAGATGAATGAAATCTTTAAGAACAGCTATTTTTTTATTACTGGTGGCAATAAGCACGGCTTCTGCTTGGGCAGATGAATTATTCAAGTCAAATGTAGAAGCTTCATATTATGCAGATAAATTTCATGGAAGAAAAACTTCTTCCGGCGAGATTTTTGACATGAATGCACTAACAGCTGCACACAAAACGCTTCCGTTCGGGACAGTTGTAAAAGTCACAAACTTGGAAAACAACAAATCCGTAAACGTAAGAATAAATGACCGCGGTCCGTTCGTAGCAGGACGAGAAATCGACATCTCAAAGGCAGCCGCTACAAAACTCGATATGATAAAAACTGGAACTGCAAGGGTTTCTCTAACGATTGTCTCTGGCTCAACCGAGACTTCAATCGCAAAAGTCAGCGCAGCAATACAGAAAGCAAAGACTCTTGATCCGAACAAAACTTGGGACATTCAGCTCGGAGCATTCAGCAAGAGAGATAACGCAGACGCACTCGCACAGAAACTGCTCAAAGCAGGATTTGAGAATGTCGTTTTCCAGAAAACAGAGACAGTTATCCGCGTTGTAATTAGAAATGTTGCGACCGACAACGTACAGAGAATTCTTGAGGATCTTGAAGCAAAAGGTTTTTCTGACTATTTTGTGCGTGAACGTGCAAACGTAAAATAAAATATGAAAAAAATCCCCAGCCCTTCTAAAAAACGCCTTATAACAATATCTCAGCTGCTTACACAGCAAAATAAAGAAAGGATCACATCCATAGAGCTGAGTGCCCTTACTGGCTGGGGAGAAGCAACAATACGCAGAGACATTTCTCTTCTTGAGCTGCACAGCGGGGCAAGCAACGGCTACAATGTAAAAAAACTGCACGATGCAATCTGTAGCTTGCTACAAATCGTACCGACGGAAAAAGGCAAACACCGCTGCTGCATCGTAGGTCTAGGCAAGTTAGGAGAATCTCTGCTGGAATCATCATTTTTTTGTGGCAGCAACTTTGAATTGGCAGCAGGTTTTGACAGCAACATGAACAAAGTCGAACTGATGAAGTCAAATATACCGCTCTATGCGACTTTAGACCTTGAAAAGAAAATACGTTCGCTCAAAATCGAATATGCGATTCTTGCCGTGCAAGATGAAAAAGCACAACAAATGACAGACAGGTTAGTTTCCTACGGAATCAAAGGAATAGTGAACTATACAAGCATAGTGCTCTCCGTTCCGAACAGCGTTCAAGTCAGAAACGTAAACACAGTAGCAGTCCTTACAGAGATGGTTGCTGGAGCAATTTCTTCAATATAGACGTTATAAATAGACTCTATAAAAAAACACCCCGTCTTTCACAGGACGTTCTACCTGAATTACAACAGAGCTATCGAGCAATTGTCAAGTCTTGCACATGGAATAACAGCGTTCAATCTTACTCGATAAACTTTTCCTTTTTTTGTTTTAGGAATCTTTAACGATTGAAAGTAAAAAATGCCTAGTTTTAATAGCTTATCAAAACTAGGCATTTATCCTAATGGGTAAACAAAATTTCACACAAATAAAAAAAGGCTTGCAAGAAAACCTTACAAGCCTTAAGTCGGGATGACAGGGTTCGAACCTGCGACATCTTGGTCCCAAACCAAGCGCGCTACCAGCTGCGCTACATCCCGATTTATTGGGCAGTGAGAGACTCGAACTCCCGACAACCTGGGTGTAAACCAGGGGCTCTACCAACTGAGCTAACTGCCCGTGAAGTGATTAAGAGTATATAGTTTTTTATGTATTTATGTCAACAGGTTTGCAAAAAAAATTTGATTTTTTTTTCGATTTTTTGCAAACAGTACCGGATAGAGCCTAAAAGCTGCATCTCAACCCATTTCCGCTCGGATTTCGCAACTGGCGATACTACAGTTTTCTTCCATAGTTATAGAAGAAAACAAACTGAACCTTATCCGCACAGAATTACTTCGTGATTTATCTAATTTAATCAACTCTAGTTTCGACAAAATTAAACGGTAATGTTGTTTCCTTTTCATTACTCCATTTTTACTGTGAATTATTTCACAGTAAAATCACTAAATTCTTTGCTTTTTATTGACCTTATTTTAATATTGTTCTAACATTACAAGTATATTATTGTGATATATTTCACAGAAAAGTACAAAAATCAGTACAAAGGGGTACAAAATGGCTAGAGTCTACAATTTTAGTGCGGGTCCTTCTTGTCTTCCAGAAGAAGTTTTAAAAGAATGTGCAGCAGAAATGCTTGATTACAATGGAACAGGACAATCCGTAATGGAGATGAGCCATCGTTCAAAGGCTTACGAACCAATCATTCAGGATGCGGAAGCAATGGTTCGCAAATTGATGAACGTTCCTGAAAACTACAAAGTTCTTTTCGTTCAGGGCGGAGGAAGCACTCAGTTTGCAATGGTTGCCCAGAACCTCGGAATCAAAAACAAAAAAGCTGCTTACATCGAGACTGGCGTTTGGGCTAAAAAAGCCGCTGCCGAGGCAAAAAAACTCGGAATCGCAGTTGATGTAATCGCTTCTTCAAAAGATAAAAACTATTCTTACATTCCAAAAGTTGAAAAAATCACAGGTGACTACGATTACGCTTATATCTGCTTTAACAACACAATCATGGGAACTCACTACGAGTACATTCCTGACACGGGCGACATTCCGCTCGTAGCAGATATTTCTTCTTGCGTTTTGAGTGAACCGCTTGACGTTTCAAAATTCGGCTTGCTTTTTGCAGGCGCACAGAAAAACTTGGCACCGGCCGGCGTTACACTCGTAATCGTTCGCGAAGACTTGATTCCAGAGCCAGAAAACTGCTTGCCAGGAACACCGACAATGCTCGCTTACAAAACACACGCAGACAACGGCTCAATGTACAATACACCGCCATGCTACACAATCTACGTTTTGGACAAAGTTCTTCACTGGATTGAAAAGAACGGCGGAGCTGAAGGAATGCTCAAACGAAACAAGGAAAAGGCAGATTACCTTTACAACTACCTCGACAGCAACGAAGGCAACTTTTACCACGCAACAACCGAGGTTGGAAGCCGCTCATTGATGAACGTTCCGTTCCTCACAAAATACTCAACTGGCGCAACAGATGAAGCAAGCCTTGCAAAAGAAAAGGAAATCAACGACAAGTTCGTTAAAGAAGCTGCCGCAGCCGGTCTCGTAAACCTCAAAGGTCACCGTCTCGTTGGTGGTATGCGAGCTTCAATCTACAACGCAATGACACTCGACGGAGTTAAGGCTCTCGTAGAATTTATGAAGAAATTCGCAAAAGAAAACGCATAATTGGAGATAAAAATGTACAAGATTCAGACTTTAAATAAAATCAGCGCAATCGGACTTAACAATTTTCCACGAGACAATTATGAAGTTGCTACCGATATAAACAATCCGGATGCAATCCTTGTACGCTCAGCAGATATGCACGAAATGCAGATTCCAGAATCTGTAAAAGCAGTTGCCAGAGCAGGAGCCGGAACAAACAACATTCCATGTGACAAGCTCGCAGAAAAAGGTGTTGTAGTATTCAACACACCGGGAGCAAACGCTAACGCAGTAAAAGAGCTTGTAATTCTTGGTCTTTTGCTTTCTAGCCGCCCAGCACTCGCCGCTAACAAATGGGTTGCAGGTCTCGCTGGCAAAGGTGACGAGATTCCTGCCCTCGCAGAAAAAGGCAAGTCTCAGTTCGTAGGACCAGAGCTTAAAGGCAAGACACTCGGCGTAATCGGACTCGGTGCAATCGGTGCACAGGTAGCAAACACTGCAATCGAGCTCGGAATGAATGTAATCGGTTACGATCCATTTATTTCTATTAAAGCAGCATGGAATTTAAACCGCGATGTAAAATACTCAGAAACTTTGGAAGGAATCTTCGCAAAAGCTGACTACATCACAATTCATGTTCCACAGACAAACGATACAAAGGGAATGATTAACGCAACTTCAATCAAAACGATGAAAGACGGCGTTCGCATTGTAAACTTTGCGCGCGGAGGACTTGTAAACAACGCAGATATACTTGCGGCAATCGAGAATGGAAAAGTTGCATCGCTTGTAACAGACTTTGCCGATGAGTCATTGCTTAAATGCGACAAAGTAATCTGCTTGCCACACTTGGGTGCATCTACCCCAGAGGCTGAGGACAACTGTGCAGTAATGGCCGTAAAAGAGCTGATTGACTATCTTGAAACAGGTGCAATCGCAAATTCAGTCAACTTCCCTAAGACATACCTTGACGCAAAGATTCCTACAAACGGAACACGCCTTTGCATCGCACACAAAAACGTTCCAAACATGATCGCTCAGTTCACTACAGTTTTGGGTAGCGCAAAGCTCAACATTGAGGGCATGGTTGACCAGAATAAGAACGATTTGGCTTATGCTTTGATTGACGTTGACGGAAAGATTTCTGACGAGGCTCTTGCAGCACTCGCAGAAATTGACGGAGTAATCAAAGTTCGCCCGATTTTTGGCTAAACAAACAAAAGGATGCCGAGCTTCGTAATAAAAAGTTCGGTATCCTTAGAAAAACATAAATTTTTATTAAGATTCTCTATTGACAATTAAAATAGTCTGTATTATATTCATTATTGTAATGATTACAAACAGAAAATCATTACACGGTCTAAAAAAAGAATGCAGATGTCTTTATGTTCTTATTGTAAAGTCATACAAAATGGAATATAATACGACTATAAAAACAGCCGTCTTTTTTGACGGGTTTTAATTAATTTGCTTGCATAAATACGAGCCCTGTAAAACTGTTTTTAGTTGCATCAAAAAAACTCCACGTTAAGGGGAGTTGGCTTCGGTGTCGCTTGGCAATTTTCTTGTGCTCCTGTGTTTTGCAAGAAGGAGAATCTTATGGCAGAAGCTTGGGACGGATTCAAAGGACGCCTTTGGAAAGAAGAAGTCAATGTTCGCGACTTTATCCAGAACAACTACACACCTTACGACGGAGATCAGTCATTCTTGGCTGGTCCAACAGAAGCTACAAACAAACTTTTCGACAAACTGCAGGAACTGCAGAAAGCTGAGCACACAAAGAAGTCTGTAGGAAAAGACGGAAAAGAAAGAATTGGTGTTCTTGATATGGACACTGATATTGTTACTGGTCTTACAGCTCACGCAGCTGGTTACATCGACCCAGCATTGAAAGACCTTGAACAGGTTGTTGGTCTCCAGACAGACAAACCTCTCAAAAGAGCTTTCATGCCATTCGGTGGAATCAAAATGGCAGAGCAGTCTTGCGAGCAGTACGGTTACACACCAAATCCAGAGCTTCACAAGATCTTTACTGTATATCACAAAACACACTCAGACGCTGTATTCGATGTATACACTCCAGAGATTCGCAAAGCACGAAGCTCACACATCTTGACAGGTTTGCCTGATACATACGGACGTGGACGTATCGTTGGTGACTACCGCCGTGTAGCTCTCTACGGTATCGACGCTCTTATCAAATTCAAACAGGCTGACTTCGCTAACATCGGCGACGGAACAATGACAGAAGATGTTATCCGCCTCCGTGAGGAAGTTGCAGAGCAGATAAAAGCCCTCAAGGGAATGAAAGAGATGGCTGCTTTGTACGGATTTGATATTTCAAAACCAGCTACAACAGCCAAAGAAGCATTCCAGTGGCTCTACTTCGGCTACCTCGCTGCAATCAAGACACAGAACGGTGCAGCTATGTCAGTAGGACGTGTTTCAACATTCCTCGACATCTACATCGAGCGCGACTTGAAAGCTGGAAAGATTACTGAGTCTCAGGCACAGGAACTCATCGACCACCTCGT
>CADCRJ010000110.1 GCA_902803735.1 uncultured Spirochaetaceae bacterium | reverse complement strand
TGCCCTGATTTTGTCTGCGATAAAAAAGGAGACGAGCCAGTTGTTCCTTATTGGGCAAGCACAACCCTTTTAGAGCCGTTTATACTCCGTTTTGACTCTATTGGTGAGGCTGCCCGTGCCTTAAAAGAAATTCAGCGTAACTGGGCACCTTATCAGTACCAGTGCTTTAGGCGCGCAACCCTTATTCAGGAAAAGCTTCCTTACATTAACTTAAAGGCTAGAAAGTTTCCTTTGAATATTCCAAATACTCCTATGGGAGTATACACACTGCTTGATGAAAAGACCATTCTGGCAAGTGCCGTTACAAGCAGCCCGCTGCCAGCTGGTAGAATTGAGTTTGAGGAAGACCATGAGAACCCTCCTAGCCGAGCATACTTGAAGTTGCAAGAAAGTCTTACGTTGGCAAAGACGCTTTTGGGGGCGGAGCTTCCAAAAGAAGGCTGCAAATGCTTTGAGGCTGGTGCTTGTCCAGGCGGCTGGACTTGGGTTCTGCGTGCATTGGGGGCAGATGTGCTTGCCGTTGACCGTGCAGAGCTTGCACCGTTTTTGATGAAAGACAGCCACGTTACTTTTAAGGCACATGATGCATTTACGCTAAAGCCCGAAGAGATTGCGTCTGAGTTTGGTGCCCCAGACTGGGTGTTCAGCGATGTAATCTGTTATCCAGAGCGGCTTCTTGGCTGGGTTAAACAATGGCTTGAAAGCGGGCTTACAAAAAACATGATTTGCACAATAAAAATGCAGGGAGCTGTGGACTGGTCTCTGGTGCAGCAGTTTGCGGACATTCCGTATAGTCGAGTCGTTCACCTTAACTACAACAAGCACGAGCTTACATGGATTCATTGCCCGCCTGTTGTGTAGATTCTTCTCGTAGGATATTATTTTGCGTATGAGAGACTTTTTTAGAATATCAATCATTTTGATTTTGACTCTTGCAGTTGCAGGCTGCAAAACAAAATCAAAATCTCCAATCGCCGACTGCACGGTCAGTACGAGCGAAAACCCAGTAACGATTTATTCGGATTTGGAAACAAAAGAGTGCACAAATTGCGAGCTTCCAGTTTTTACAAAATTTACTGTAATAGAGCAGTCTGGAGACTTGCTGAAAGTGAAGTTCACCGACGGCAGCTCGAAAAAAACAGGCTGGATTTCATTGAAACAAGTAACGATGAACAAAGAAATCTTTGACAGAACCGTGAAACTTTTGCTTGACGGCGACGAAAACGCAAAGATTTTGTTCCAGCACAGCTTTTACAGGTTCAATAACGAAGATGCTGTTGACAGCTTGACTCAGGTTTTAGACTACTTGCACTTGGGAGACCGATTGCAAAAAGATGATTGGGAAAACGAAGAAGTTTTACACAATTTTGTTTCTTTGATTTTGCCAAAATTTGAAGAGATTTCTGATTTAAATCCAGATACGACGAATCCTCTCCATCTTTTGATTCCTTATGCAAACGAGTATGTTTTAAGAAGTTTTTGCAATCTTATTAGTAATGACAGCGACGGTCGCTCGTGCTTGATGCTTGCCGTAAAAGCTCAGAACCTTGAAGCCGTCGAATATTTTTATAAAGAGAGCAAGGCTTGCGGTTTTAGCGATTTAGAACACAAGGACAACGAGGGACGCTCAATCGTGGATTACATCGACAGCTGCCCGAACAAAGAGATAAAAGAACGGCTCGCACTTTGCCGCTATGATGCTTCAAAAATCATCGGGCAGTGCGTGGAATATCTCTGCAATACACAAGACGACCGTGACCGTGAGGCTGAGGCGTTGACAGATAGGTCAAAAGACAGCGATACCATTTTGCTAACGCAGCAGGAGCTTAGGAGTGGAGATACGCCTATTGTAGTTCGCCAAGCAGAGATGTTCTTGCCCGATGGCACAAAGACTCTGCTGAATCCTTACGACACCGTAGAAATCGTGGAGCTGCTTGCAAATGAAAGTAGGAGTTTTAACACCCTGTTTGAGTACGACGCTTACAATCCCGATAGCACGGAAAAATACTATACCCGCTACAATTACTATCTTGTTCGCTTCAAGGATAAAATCGGCATTTTGGGCGGCTCGGCTCTGGCTCATAAAGAAATCCCAATGGGCTCTCATTTTGGTAGTTCAGCAAAACTTGACGGTGTAAAACTATATGTTGATTACAAATACATAAAATCACTTTACGACAATTCATATACGTATTATGCGGATTTATATGAATATGATTTAAAAACTGAGCAACTGCGAAAGCTTGAAACAGGAGTTGTCAAAAACGAAATGGAATTTGAGGTATCGCCAATTTATTTGGGCAACCAAGAATTTATGCGCAACTTTATGTTGGTGGAATCCTTTAAGTTTAAGCTGTACGAAGGCAATTATTATTTCTGTGCATTCAGCTTTAATCCGTTCAGTTGGGCTGAAGACAGGACTCTCTATCATTTCTACGCGATTCGCAACGACGGCATTGCGTTTTTGCTCGGTACTTTTGGCAATTCAGAATATGTGCATCATTATGTGGAAGTAAACAGCAGTTTTTACGCCTCTTTGGACAAGGATGCTGCAGTGCCAGAACTGACGATGTACGAATATGGCTATAAATATCGGCATAAGGAATCTGGAGAAAAGGCAGACCCTTTCACAGTTAAAGAGAATTTCAAACTCGACGCAGACTTAATGCAGTTTTATGAGACTGGTGTTGAATCTGAGGATTGCTTGCCTGAGTTCTAGCAAATAGCATAAAAAAGCCTGCCTATGAGAGGCGGGCTTAATTCCAGTAAACGGAAGATGTTTGCTTATCTGCGCTGCGTTATGGCTTTTGTCAACTTTCTGCTTAGTCGCAGAAGTGTGCCATATCGTAGGGATAATACTTGCAGGCTTTTAGCTCCGTGTCATCAAGTTTGAGGGCTTTTACTAAGGCTGCCGCCTCTATGCACCAGAACCCACGGTAACAACCTTCTTGTGAAATTACCCCTTCGTGTAAAGTCTTGAACCATTGCTTGTCAACGAACTTTTTAAGTCTTTGAACAGTAGCCGTTTTGTCACTCCGGGCAAGCTGAATAACCTCGACAAGAGACTTGTCCGTTATACGATAAAGCTCCGTTGCTTTTATTTCCCAAGAAGGCTCCAAGAGTTTAATGAAAAGTTCTCCATACACCAATGTGTTAAGTCGGGGTTCTGCCTTTTTTATCATGTTTTCGATATATTCATTGCGAATATTGAACAAAATTGACATGGAACAAATTCGAACTAGCTCCTCATAGTTTTTTCCCGTCCAACCATTGCAAGCATTTTCAATATACTTATTGACATCAGGCAAAAGCTCTTCATAGCTCATTCCCATTGTGTAGCTCAGATAGAATCTGTGAAAATAATTATCTGCAATACATCTATAACAAAATGGTATTGTTTCAAATTCTGGTCCTTTTAAATCTATAACCATTTTTAAACGTTTTTCACTAGATTCTATAAAGTGATTATCCATACCTAAAATATCATTATAGAAATCCAATGACTTTGTTTCGTCTCTCATGTTTACTCCTTGTTCCATATTACAGGAACTTTTTTGTTTTTACATTTTTTTGGCTCTTTCAGGACTTTTCTGCAATTTTTTTGCGTTCAGTGCAATAATCATCGATTATTTTCCGTAATTCTTTTGTATCGACTTCGCACCAATTTCCCATTCCGTCTTCTGCAAGATTGTCGTATATTTTTGTTGTTTTTGGATTTATTTCAGCACAACAAACATTTCCATTACATTCTTTTTGCTCAACTTCTCCAGAAAGTACTTTATCAAAATCCGATTTTATCCAGTCTTCAAAATTTGCAACATCACAGTCTAAAAAAGTCGATAGTGGTTATTTTGAACAATTTGTGTCGTTGCCTGTGTTAAACTTCCTAAAAATGCCGGCGAGAAATTTCCGCTTTTAGGCATATAAAAAGAGGCTTGTAATCCTTAAAATGTTTGTTAGCACAACAACACAAAAAGGAGAAAGAGCCTCATGGAGAAATTTATGCTAAAAGCGCATGAATTGCAAGCACAAGGATTTACTCAGAAACAGATAGCTG
>CADCRJ010000109.1 GCA_902803735.1 uncultured Spirochaetaceae bacterium | reverse complement strand
TTGACGAAATGTACAGAGAAATTGAGTCTCCAAGGGCAATGTACACATCTCTGAAAGATACAAAGAACACAACTTTGAAAGCAAATTTCTTGAGCAACATCAAGATGCTTCCAGACTGGGTAGACCAGTACATAAAGTTGTTCCCAACAGTTCTTTCAAAAGATATGCTTATTATCCTTATAAACGCTGGTCATGTTGAAAAAGTTCAGCAGCTCGCTGTAAAAGCTTTTGATGACTTCCGCGGTTACAGGGATGCTATTCTGTTCTTCTTTGATGAGTGCTCAAATGACGAATGGTTCAAAGCGGCTGAGATTCCGCTCCAGAAGCAGCTCATCGCTTTGGTAAACATAATCTCTCACAGTTTTAAAGAGATTGAGAACCATGTTGAATCAACAGAGAACAAGAAAATCATCAAAAATGCGTCAAAGATGCTTTTTGAGAAAAACGGCAATATCTACGCCCAGTACATGATTTCTAGTGACATGGATACAATGTCTCATATGTACACTCTTATCGATGATATTACAGAGCTAGACGAGGTATACAAGCAGAAACTTCGCAAAGAGATTCAGAACAAGTACCCAGATTACAAGTTCCATAAAACAGAAGAGAAAGCAGCAACTCCAAAAGGAATGTTCGTTACTGCGAAAAAACTCGAAGAAAAGAAAAATCTTCTTGATGAGATGCAGACTGTTAAGATTCCTGCAATCGCAAAAGAAATTGCAGAAGCAAAGGAAAAGGGCGACTTGAAAGAGAACGCAGAGTATATTTCTGCAAAAGAAGCGCAGCACAAGCTCAACAACGATATCAAACGTTTGCAGGGCGAGCTTTCTCGTGCAGTTCTGTTCGACCCTACAACAGCAACAGCTTCAATCATCTCTTTTGGTACAATTGTTACTCTTGCAAACAAAGATACAGGAGCCGATGAAGTTTACACAATTCTTGGACCATGGGAATCAGACCCAGAAAGCGGCATCATCTCTTATATGTCGCCATTTGGAGAAAGAATCCAGAACCACAAAGTTGGTGACAGCCTTGAATTCTCAATTAACGAGCATCGCTATAACTACGATGTTAAGAGCATTCAGTTGGCTCGCTTCTAATTAGAGCAGCTGTAAAGCAAAGCATTGACAATGGCGGCGGCAATTGTGCTGCCGCCTTTTTTTCCGTCCGAAACAATGTACGGCAGATTAGTTTTTAGAACAAGCTTTTTTGCCGCCTCTACGTTTACAAATCCAACAGGAACACCAATCACAAAAGCCGGTTTGCATATTCCCGCATCATACAGCTGACGGATTCTGACCAGCGCAGTAGGCGCATTCCCGATTACAAACACAAGCGGGCGTTCCCCATAAAGCCGCACAGCTTTGTCTATACTACAAACAGCACGAGTAAATCCTGTCATCTTGGACAGTTCTGAGACATCAGTATCAGCCATAAAACAATGGCATTCAATTCCAAACTTTTCACAGGCGGCTTTGTTTATTCCCGAAAGAGCCATATTTGTATCCGTTACAAAAACAGGGGATTTTGTCTTAATAAGCTCATAAAAGCAAGTGACAGCATTTTGTGAAAAACGCAGGATATTTGCATAATCAAAATCAGCTGTGGTATGAATGCAACGGCAGATAATCTTTTCATGTTCAGCAGAAAGCCTTATAGAGCGTTTTTTAAGCTCCTGATGAATAAGTTCCATACTCCTTTCTTCAATCTGCTTTGGCAATAATTTTTCAACTGTTTCAAATTCTGGCAAATCTTTAAAAAGCTCAAAATCAGCCATAACAACTCCTTCTAAAATTCAATGCCTCTTCTTGCAGAAACTCCTGCGTCAAAGGGATGTTTCTCTTTTTTCATTTCTGTAACGTAGTCCGCTTTTTCTATCATAACAGGCGGCGGATTACGCCCCGTAAGGACAATTTCCATATTCTCGGTTTTATTTGAAATAAGATACTCAATTTCAACACGGTCTACGAGTCCCAGATTCCATGCCGCACAAACCTCATCAAGGACAAGCAGTACGCAACTTTTTTTCTTGCACAGCGACAGGGCTTTCTCAAAATTATGATTAGAAATACGTTTTGTCTCAATTTTCTCTTCCTCGGTCATACGGGAAGCAAAACCTTCTGTCGCTTTTCCTCGCAGCACGATGGCTCCAAGCTTTTCAAGAAGCTTAACTTCGCCGACAGGCCGTGATTTTAGGAACTGCACAAACACGACTGGGATTCCTTGACCTAACGCCCTGACCGCAAGCCCTACAGCCGCAGTCGTCTTACCTTTTCCATCGCCAAAATACAAATGAATCATTTTTTACTCTCCGCCTTGTTTCTGCTGCAATCCGATTATCTTATACAGAGCTTTCATGTCAATAGATTCCCGAACGACTTGCTCCAAACGCTTAAAAGAAGACTCTTGTTTCTCTTGCTGCTCCAAGCGGCATGACGAAAAATCAGGAAGCTCAATGCCTTTTCTTTGTGCTAAAAGTCTTAAAATGCCTTCGCATATTGCAGGAGAATCAAAAAAACCATGAACGTAAGTTCCTAGCACGAAGTTTCTTGCAGTAACCAGCCCTGATGCAGAACTTCTGCCAGCATGTATCTCATAGCCATGCACAGGCAAAGCAGACAAATCACTAAAAAAGCCTTCAATGCGAGGAAGAATTCCATTCACAACGGTTCTGAGCTTTTCATTAGTAAACACAGTCTCCAAAGGAAGCAAAGCACAACCCTCTCGCTTTGAATTAGGAACACCACCCTCACTGCCGTCCAAGTCAAAGAGAGTCTCTCCAAGCAGCTGGTAACCGCCGCAAATGCCAATCACAGGATTTTTTTCAGCATAACCGCGTAGCCATTGCAAGATTTTAGTATCATACAAGAAGTCCAAAGCCTTTATTGTATTTTTTGTTCCAGGAAGAATTAACAAATCAGCCTCGCCAAATTGTTGACGCAATGACTCCAGTTCCAAAAGAGAAGAAAAAAAGCTAACCCTTACGAACGGAATGCGAACAAAAGCGTTCAAATCAGTAAAATTCGAGATGTATGGCAATTTTACGACAAAGACATTCACAAGTTTTTCCACTCCCGCAGAGTCTGAGGAATTCGAAAGAACGCTTGAAAGCGAATCCTCGTCATCAAGGTTCAAACCATCAATGTACGGAACAACGCCAAGCACAGGGATTCCTGTGAGCGAATGAATCATTGAAAGTCCATTCTCAAGAAGTTTTACATCTCCCCTGAATTTATTTATGATAAAGCCTTTTATACGCTTACGCTCACTATCACTTACCAAGGCTGCAGTTCCATACAAAGAAGCAAAAACCCCTCCCCTGTCAATGTCGCCCGCAAGAATCACAGGAGAATCGACCAGCTCGGCAAGTCCCATATTCACAATATCATCTTTGCGAAGATTAATCTCAGCAGGACTTCCTGCTCCCTCAATAACAATAACGTCAAATTCGTCGGCAAGCGAATTATAGGCATCTTTTATGAAAGGAATAAGATTTTTTCTGTACGAGAAATAATCAGCAGCAGACATTGTGGCATAAACCTCTCCGTTAACAATAACCTGACTAGTGCTGTCTCCTGTAGGCTTCAAGAGAATTGGGTTCATGCGAACGTCAGGCTCAATGCCAGCAGCAAAAGCCTGCAAAATCTGAGCGCGCCCCATTTCAAGCCCGTCTGTGGTAACCCCTGAATTAAGTGCCATATTCTGGCTTTTAAACGGCGCGACCTTAAAGCCGTCATTTTTAAGTATTCTACATAAAGCCGCAACCAGCAAAGTTTTTCCAGCATTACTCATTGTGCCCTGAATCATTATTGGAACAGCTCGCCGTTTTTTCTTACAAGAAGAATCGCCAGAAGCTTCCTTATGAATTGTTTTTTTCCAGAAGCTTGCAAACCAGAAGTTTGCAAATAACTCAAGGAGAAAGTCGTTATCTTTTGGTGCCTTTATGGAGAGCCGGAACCAATTTTCTCCAAGACCTGCAAAATCTTCGCACCTTCGCAGGAAGCAATTGTGATTTTTCAAAAACGAATCAAAAGCCTCTGCGTTCTGAACATAAAACAGCACATAATTCGCACGACCACGAACGTATTTTACAGAGACAGAGTCAAAAAAATCATAGAATTTTTGAACTTCTGACAAAACAGAAGAGCGAACCTTCTCCCCCCAATCAGAAGAAGCTGATTGCAAAGGCATAGGAGCTGGATAAGCCTCTCCAAGCTCCGAGTCGATAATCCTACAACCGCATACCTGCGCAACGGAACTTACTGCCCAAGGACGCATATAGCCAAAAAGAGAATCCGCAACATTTTTTGAAAAGCACAAGGCATAGCCGAGCCTTAGTCCTGCAAGACCATAAAACTTAGTAAACGCATTAAGTATGATAAGATTCTTAAAGCAATCTTTTCTATCGATAATCATACGCAGAGTTTTTTCTGCTGTATCAGAAAATTGAGCAAAACAGGAATCCAAGACAAAAATAAGCCCATTCCGCTTACAAAAATTCTCTATTTTTTGAATATCATCAAAAGAGAGCAACGTTCCTGCTGGATTAGAAGGACTCGCTGCAAAAAAGAGAGAGCATTCCTTTGCGGCAACATCTAATCCTTCCAAGGATTTTTCAGAAAAGAGAAAACCATCATTTTCATTAGTAAAGATTTTTATGCAGGTTCCACCACAAGTTTTCTTTACAGCTTCTTCATATTCAGAAAAAGCCGGTTCCAATATAAAAGCAGAATCAGAGCGGATTTTCCCAGTAGACGGATTTTTTGTAAAAACCTCTGTGACTGCATAAATCAAATCTGCCGCACCAGAAGAGCAAACAATATTTTCCGCTGGAAAATTCCAAAATTTTCCTAATTTTTGGCGAAGAAACAAAGACTCCGTATCTGGATATTCAGAGCCTTCTTCTGGATTTAATGAAAAAAATGCCAGCGCAGCCTGTGCCGCAGGATGCATTCCCAAAGGACTTGTACTTGCCGAAAAATCAAAACAGCCCTTCTCTCTGTGAGTTCCACCGTGTATCGCCATATTATAAATATATATTTTTTTTTCAGTTTTTCAAAGATTTATACTAAAAATAAAAATGTTAGCAAAAGCTAATTCGTTACGATATAACAATAAAAAGCTTGTTTTTTGATAATTTATGAATTAGATTTAAAGGAAATTATATAGAGAGGTGCTGAATTATGGCATATAAAATCGATGCAAACGCTTGCGTAAACTGTGGAACATGTGAACCAGACTGTCCAGTAGGAGCTATCAGCGAGAATGGC
>CADCRJ010000108.1 GCA_902803735.1 uncultured Spirochaetaceae bacterium | reverse complement strand
GACTTGGATTTATAATCAAAAAATATAGTTTTAGCAGATTTATTCAGAACCGAGCAGGATTTAAAAAGCTCAAGAACAGAAACATCGACAAGTACCGCGACTACACTACCCTGCTGCAAGCATAAAAGAAAAGAAGCCTCGTCAACAGCAATGTCGACAGAAAAAAAAGAGGAATACAAATGCGTAAAGCGGACTATCGCATCCGTATCATGTGAAAAAAGAACTATATGTTTTAAACTCTCCCCTGCCATAAACTCAACTCTCCGTTCCTTTCCCTATGTATTTTCTTTACTAGCCTCTGTTTCTGACTTATCCTGATTATCGTTCTCAGGCTCAGAAGACGGCGTTATCACCGCTTTGCTGCGATTACCAAAAAGTCTTGTTCCAAGCAAAAGTAGCAAATAATAACAATAAGGGAATATAAGGAATATTTCCAATGGATTGTGCAGAATCTCTGACCAAATCTCCATTCCCTTATCAAAAGTCTTAGCACTTACACGGCGAATACGGTCTGAAAAAATTCCAAGGCAATCCTTATAGTACAAAAATATACTTGAAGAGAATGAATCACGTCTATTGTATGACCAGAGATTCTTTTCTTTTATTCCGTCCCCAACAATTACAAGAGATGGAGAAGCCTTGCGTATTGCCTGAACAACGTCAGACTCCACGTCTTTTGAAAAATATCCTACGAAACGACCTACAATCTGCAGTCCCCTGAAAGTCTCCCTAACATTCCGCTCGGCCTGCAAAAGAGCCTTTTTTCTGCCACCAAGCAGATAAACAGACTTATAGAGCTTATCAAGAATAGATAGGACATGAATTGTCGCATTAAAAGGGTTATACCTGACAGGAACATCAAGTTTCAGGAATTTAGCCCCTGAAAGAATGCTTTTTGAAATTGGCAGTATTAAATCTGCATTTTTTATGCAAGCGCCCAAATTACTACGCTTTTTTCTTGCTTTTAGCAAATCCCAAATCGTCAAAAAAACAATCTGCTTTGTCCCTTGTTTTTCAAGGATTCGCATTATCTCGGACTCAATGTCTTCAGGTCTACAAATATCAACAGGAACCCCAAGAAGTTCTATCCGTTGCTTTGCCATATATTTTTCTCCCTAACAGCATTCTGAACAACCGCAATTCCATACAGGGCAGCTGTCTCACATCTTAAAATATTAGTCTCAAAATGAACAGGAACAAACCCAGAATCTTTGAGCTGCTCAATCTCAGCAGGGCTTATTCCGCCCTCTGCCCCGCAAACTAAGGCACAACGTTCAATTTTAGGAACGCCAGCCACAGCAGCATGCACGGGCATTGTAAAATCACTTCGCTCATAGCAAACACAGCCAAAAGCATTTTCCTGCGAGGATTCTGACCACATACGACAAGCCTCCTCAACAGAGCAACAATCCTCAACATGGGTATCAACTGCAGAGCCACATTGCTGGCGGGCTTCTTTTATAATGCGGCTAAAACGCTCTCCCCTAAAATTCATTCTATCCGCACCAGACTGTGAAAATTCTGAGCAAACAGGAATTATACGAGAAATTCCGCACTCAGTCGCTTGCCTGACAATCAAATCAAATTTGGAAGGCTTTGGAACAAACATAAAAAGCCAAAAATCCAGAGGCTTCACTTGTATAGCACCAGCCTCAACAGAAAAACCTGAAAGCCCGCCTGTTACGCCGTCCGAAGAACCGCTGTCAACTGTACAAACCTGCAATAAAACTCGCTTAGAATGCTCGTCAATTTTACAAACCGTTGTTTCAGACAAACTGCCGTCTGGTAAACGTACAGAAACCATATCCCCGACGGCAATTCTGAGAACCTGCTTCAAATATCTGAAATCTTTTCCCTCAATAGCGAGCAAGCCGTTTTTATCGGGAAAACTTTTTGAAATATATTGTCGCATAAACAGAATTACTTCTTTTTCTCACCCAAAACAGCAGCATCCTGCAATTCTTTCAAAGTTTTAGCTTTTTTCATAAGGGCTTTGAAATTCTCTTTTGTAAGGATATTAATAGCCTCGTTGAGCTGAATATCATAGTCCAAATCATAAAGCATAGCGCCGTTCTTACGGTTAACCTGATTTCGGATAAGCTTTCTCAAGCTAGCCTCATCAATAGCATTGTATGTCGTGCGGAGCTTTTTTGCATAAGCAGAAATATCCTTCTCCGTCATGCCAGAATGAGCCTCAACATATTTTTCAATCACATTACTCTTGAACAGTTCGGCAGTCTGCTTCTCGCCCTCCTCAGAAAGAGCTGGGAAAAGAATCTCCCTGTCCGGCGGAATACCGATTTTATCGATACAAACATCACTCGGAGTGTAGTAGCGGGCAACCGTATACTTGAACCCGTCCGTCTGAGACAAATGGAATACCTGCTGCACAGAGCCTTTGCCGTATGTTCTCTGTCCTACCAAGTAGGCAAGATGGTTGTCTTTCAACGCACCGGCAAGGATTTCTGAAGCCGAAGCAGAGCCTTTATTCAAAAGAACGACAATTGGCAAGCCGCCTGTAAACGTTGTCTTTTTGGCAGAAGCAACAAAACTTGAATTATCCGCCGCATTTCGACTTTTTGTCGTAACAATCGGGCCGTTATCAATAAATTTGTCTGCGACATCCGCAACGCTAGAGATAAGACCACCAGGATTGTTCCTCAAATCAATAATAAGCGAAGTCGCTTTTTTTGACACGAATTCGTCAAGAGCTGCCTGAACTTTCTCAGCTGTAAGCGGAGTAAACTCAATAATCCTGATGTAGCCAATAGAATTTATCATTCCGTGCTTTACGGTAGGAACCTCGATAAAAGCACGTGTGAGCGTAACTGGGAATTCCATGTTTTTTCCACGGCGAATAACCAAATCTACATCCTCGTCAACAGGACCACGAAGTTTGTTCAGTACTTCCTCCATGGTGATTGTAGATGTGTCAACGCCATCAACAGAAATAATCAAATCTCCTGCAAGAATTCCAGCCCTAAAGCCAGGAGTGTCCTCTATAGGAGAAGCAACCTCTACGTATGCAGGTTTATCAGCAGTTGATTCAAACGGCTTTGAGATAGAAAGACCTACGCCACCAAATTTTCCCTCTGTCGTATCAGAAATATTCCTGAACGCAGATTTATCAAGATATGTAGAATAAGGATCCTCAAGTGCCTCCAACATACCTTTTAAGGCTCCGTGATAAAGAACCTCGGCATCAACCTCATCTACATAACGCTGACGGATATACTCAAAAAGATAATCCATCAGAGCCATATACTGGCGGTTCTGAGCATCCGCTTCATTCGAGCTGTTTTCCGTAGATTTTGCAAAACACTGAGAAGCAGAAATCGAAAGAACAAAAAAGACTAATAATGATATGATAATTTTTCTAAAATTTGACAGGCGTTCCATGAAAATTAATTTTACGTATATACGCTAGAAAAATCAATGATGCAATCAAAATCACCATTGAAACCGACAAAAAAATATTTGCAATATCAGACATTAGAAATTCATACATCCTTAATGGCAGACACTTGCAAAAAAAGAGACGCTATAAGCGAAACAAATGAATTTAGATTCTAGTTACAAAAAAGAAACTTCACTTTTTTATTATCGGTTTTTGAAAATCCTCAAACAGATATTTTTCTTAATGACCTACGAGTTTTGCAACTTTTTGGAGATTCTCTTTTATAAAACAAATGATATATGGTATAATCAATCTCATGCAAATAATACCAGTAGCAAGCGGAAAAGGAGGAGTTGGCAAAAGCCTTCTTTCTGCAAACTTAGCAATAGCACTTGGACAAGCGGGAAAAGATGTAGTACTCGCAGATTTGGATTTGGGAGCTTCAAATCTCCACCTAGTTATAGGACAAAGCTCGCCTAAAACAGGAATCGGAACTTTCATAACAGGAGAAACGAAATTCGATGATATAATCGAAGATACGGATTATGAAAACGTTCGTTTTATTGCGGGCGATTCCGAAATTCCGGGATTGAGCTCACTAAAATTCTCTCAGAAGAATTCGCTAATCAAAAAATTTCAGAATGTTCAGGCTGACTACTTGATTCTTGATTTGGGAGCAGGAACACATCTCACTATTCTTGACTTGTTTCTCCTTTCCCCACAAGGAATTATAGTCACAGCACCGACCGTAACGGCAACCCTCAACGGTTATCTGTTCCTTAAAAATGCAGTGTTCCGACTTATGGCAGCTACGTTCAAAAAAGGAACAAAGGCAGCCGAATATCTGAACAAGCTGAAGAGCGACTCGGCTTCTCTTCAAAGGCTCTACATACCGAAACTCATAGAAGCACTTGCGGCTATAGACCCTGAGAATACCGAGAAATTCAAGACAAGGCTCAAGAAGTTCCATCCTCGCCTCATAATGAACATGATTGACGAGCCAAAGGACGCTGACAAAGCACAGAAAATCCGTCGCTCATGCCAGCAATACCTTGGTCTTGACGTAGAATCTCTTGGCATTATGTACCGTGATACAATGCAGGATAAAGCGTTGTCTTCAAAGCTTCCTGTAACCGTTTATAAGCCAAACTCTGTGCTTTCTCAGGCAATTTTCAGAATTGCAGAGAAAATATTGCAGGGAGAGACAAGTACCTTTGATTCTGACACCTTCGAGCTTGCAGCCGAAGAAGCAAACGATGACTACACAGCAAAGATGTCTTTCGTAGAGGATCTTGTAGGAACTGGTGCACTCAGCGTCACAGAGCTTGCAGACATGATAAAGATGCAGCAATATGAACTTACTCAGCTGAAAAATGAAAATATCCTGCTGAAATCAAAAATCGTAAAAGCTGCACAACAAGGATTCAAAGTTTAACATGATACCTCTTTATATTAACTATCCATCGTGGATTCACCCTGAGATTTTTCCAGGAATCCCCGTACTTGGGCTTATCCGCTGGTACGGGCTTATGTACATTTTTGCGTTCGGAACGGCATTTCTCGTTCTAAAGCAGCTTCTAAAAGAAGGAGCCCTAGATTCAGTAGCCTCGGACGGAACTAAGCAGAAAGCCACAGAGGATGACATTTTCAATTTTATTGCCACAGGAATCATTTTTCTCCTGATTGGTGCGAGAATTTTCTCTACGCTCGTTTACGATACAAGCGGCGAGTACTGGAAAAAACCCTGGCTTATCTTCAGTCCGTTCCAAAACGGGCATTTTACAGGGCTTGCAGGAATGAGCTATCACGGCGGTTTTATTGGCGGAGCACTCGGAATGGTATTCTGGTGCTGGAAACACAAGCGTCCGTTCATGAAGTGGGCGGATGCAATGTGCACGGCAATTCCGCTTGGCTACACATTTGGTCGCATCGGAAACTTTATGAACGGCGAGCTTTACGGCAGAATCACGTCAATGCCATGGGGAATCGTATTTCCGACAGTTCCAAAGGCAGAGCGGTTCTCAGTCAAGTTTGACACTTGGGTTGTGCCGTTTATGGAGAAAATCGGGATGGAGCCTACAGGAACATTCGTAAACTTGCCGCGTCATCCAAGCCAGTTGTACGAAGCTCTTTTTGAAGGACTCGTTTTGTTCTCGATTTTGTGGCTCGTACACAAAAAAAAGCCTTTCGATGGCTTTATGGGAGCCTTGTACACTATAGGATACGGTACATTCCGTTTTGTAATAGAGTATTTTAGGGAACCAGATGCAGATATAGGATTCAGAAACTCAAAGAATCCAATTTATATGCTTACATCGTTCAAAGATATTTCTACTGGTCAAATTCTTTGCATTCTGATGATTGTAAGCGGAATTATCATTATGACCGCTTGCTGGTACAGAAACAAGAAAAAGCTTGAAAGCAAAAACTGAAGAAAGGCGTGGCTTACATGAGACTATCTTCAAGGATACCTCAGAGCCGCGCCTTTTTTGTCATCTGAATAACAAACTACTTTCTGCCAATAACTGTTGCTTTCTGGCGTTCAAGGCTTGCAGCAGGATTTCTGTATATTGTCACCAAGAATATTCCAAGGAACACTATTGCAGCAATTATGCCAACTGTGTAAGAAATAGTAAGTCCAGAACCACCCTTAGCACCAAAGTTCAAGCACTCAGGAGCGTACATCAAATATGTGATAGAAACAGCAGACATGAACGTTGCAGGAACAGCAGCAATCCAACAACGGTTCTTGTTCTCGTAGTTAGTCGCAAGATAAACGGCACCAGCCCAAAGAACAATCATCGCCAAAGTCTGGTTAGACCAAGAGAAGTATCGCCATACAACATTGTAGTTGATGAATGAAATTCCGTAACCGATAAGAAGAAGCGGAATAGCCGCACTCAAACGAACTTTGATTTTTTTCTCATCAAGCTTGAACCAGTCAAAAATCGTCATTCGCGCACTTCGGAACGCAGTGTCACCAGAAGTGATAGGACAAACGATTACACCAAGCAATGCTATTGGGCCGCCGACCTTACCGAGCAATGCAACGCACATATCGTAAACAGAACTTGAGTTTCCGCCACCAATTGTTTTGAGAGCCGAAAGACCAGTTCCGCTTCCGTCTTTGTTCCAGAAGAACGCTACGGCGGCACTTGCCCAAATCAACGCGATGATTCCCTCAGCGACCATTGCACCGTAGAAAATCCTTCGTCCCTCTTTCTCGCTCTTAATACAGCGCGAAACAATCGGAGACTGAGTTGCGTGGAATCCAGAAATCGCACCGCAGGCTACAGTAATGAACATGAGCGGCCAAATAGGTTTTACCCCCGTACCGTCAACATTTCCCGGATAAAGATTCTTGAACGTGAATTCCATCATCGGTCTCTCACCAGAATGTTTGATAGTTCCAATAATGATTCCGAATGCCATCAAAATAAGCAAGATTCCGAAGAAAGGATAAACTTTTCCGATGATTTTATCGATTGGCAACAGAGTTGCAAGGAAGTAGTAACAAAGAATTATTATTGTCCAAACTCTAACGTTGAGCCAAGGAGTAGACGGAGTGGTAAGCTTTGCAAGAAGACCAGCCGGTCCGACCATAAATACAACACCGACCAAAACAAGAAGGACTACTGAGAACACACGCATTACATTGTGCATTACAGGTCCAAGATATTTACCAGTAACTTCAGAAATCGAAGCACCGTCATTCCGCTCAGAGAGCATACCAGCCATAAAATCGTGGACTGCACCGGCAAAAAGAGTGCCTGCCACAATCCAGATGTAAACGCTAGGTCCCCACATTGCGCCAGAAATAGCACCGAAAATAGGACCAAGACCAGCAATGTTCAAAAGCTGAATCAAAAAAGCCTTTGCAGCAGGAATCGGAACATAGTCAACGCCATCAGGATTTGACATAGCAGGCGTAGGCTTGTCGGTAGGCTTGAAGATTTTTTCGACAAGCGAACCGTAAACAAAATAGCCAACAACAAGGATTGCTAAAGCAACAAAAAACGTTACCATAATACCTCCTGAAAGTCGAAGTGGGAAATTTTTTAGGAGATAAAAATTTGATTTTTACATTTTTACTCTGTATTTCTCGCACGGCTTTTTTTAATATTTCAATTTCAGAGTAAATCCAGTTTTTTGAGTTGTCAAATAATTTTATTGTAAGGAAATATAACGATTAGGACGAATGTCGAGTTTTGATTGAAAGTCCAGAAAGCAACGGAAGCGGGGTTTCACGCCCGAAAAAAAATCTGCACATACGGCGTAGCAAGTGCGTACGGCGTACCGTAGGGCGAAGCGCGGTATTCGCAGCGTAGCTTC
>CADCRJ010000107.1 GCA_902803735.1 uncultured Spirochaetaceae bacterium | reverse complement strand
GAAGCTACGCTGCGAATACCGCGCTTCGCCCTACGGTACGCCGTACGCACTTGCTACGCCGTATGTGCAGATTTTTTTTCGGGCGTGGAACCCCGCTTCCGTTGATTTCTGCGATTCCAATCAAAACTCGACATTCGTCCTAGAAATCCCCTGCATTTTACTATACATTCGATTTGATATTTTTTCTATCGGTTGGTAAAAAAGTCTATTTGTTATTTGGCGAAGTAAGTGCTATAATATATACTCATGATAGCTCCTCATATTAAAAAAATGATGACAGATAAGAATGCTTCTGCCATTCGTAAAATGTTTGAAGAAGGAATTGCGTTAAAAAAGCAGTTCGGTGATGATAATGTGTTTGATTTTTCTCTGGGAAATCCAGATTTAGATCCTCCAGAAGAAGTTGTCGCGGCAATTCAGGAAGAGGCAAAGAACGTAAGCCATGGTTGCCATGGATATATGCCTAATGCTGGATATCCTTTTGTTCGTGATGCGATTGCGGATAAAATCCAGAAAGAGCAGGGAATTCCCGTACTTGGTCAGAACGTTGTAATGACAGTAGGTGCTGCAAGTGCCCTGAATTGCGTGCTAAAGGCTATTCTTTCTCCTGAGGACGAGATTCTTGTTCCTGCTCCTTTTTTTGCCGAATACAGGCATTATGTAAGAAATCACGGCGGCGTTCTTGTTGAGGTTCCTACAAAGGCTGATTTTTCACTTGACGTTGAAGCTATAAAGTCCCGCCTTTCTGAAAAAACTGCCGCTGTGCTGATAAACTCTCCTAATAATCCTACTGGACGAATTTACTCTAGGAAAGATATTGAGAGCCTTGCTGCCGCACTTTGCGAGCATGGTAAAAATTGCGGGCGGCTTCCATATCTCATCTGTGACGAGCCTTACCGTGCAATCACGTACGACGGTGCTACTGTTGCCCCTGTGTTCCAGATTTATGAGGCTTCAATTATAGTATCTTCTTTTGCTAAGGATTTGAGCTTGCCAGGCGAGCGTATTGGATATATTGCGGTGAATCCGAAATGTGCCGATGCCGCTGATGTCGTCGCTGGTGCGATTTTTGCTCTGCGTATTCTTGGTTGTGTCAATGCTCCTGCATTTTTCCAGAAAGTCATTGCAAAAAGCTGGAACGCCCCTGTTGATTATTCTAGATACAAGAAGCGCAGGGATTTGCTCATGGCTGTCCTTGATAAGGCTGGCATTAAGTACTCAAAGCCAGAGGGTGCATTTTATCTTTTCTGCAAGGTTCCTGAGCAATTTGCCGATGATGACGGCGCATTCTGCGAGCATCTTAAAAAACATCTTATTTTGGGTGCTCCTGGTGCTGGTTTTGGCGGCAAAGGCTGGTTCAGGCTTGCTTATTGTGTCAGTGAGAAAACGATTATAAATTCTGAAAAAGCATTTGTTGCTGCAATGGAGGATTTAAAATGAAAATATTGATGGTAAGCGCGGAGGTCGTGCCTTTCGCAAAAACTGGTGGTCTTGCTGATGCGGTTTCTGCTTTGGCTGGAAACTTGAGTCTTATGGGGCATGATGTAAAAATCGTGCTGCCTAGATACTATAAAATAGACCGCAAGCAGCTAAAACCTTTGGAGGGACCTCTTGGTGTTCCTGTCGGAACTGGACAGGAATGGACGGAGGTATATGAGGCACCACTTCCAGGATTTCCGAAAGTTTCTGTATATTTCCTTGACCATGAGAATTGCTATGGTCGCGATGGCATTTATGGAACTCGTGCTGAGCCTGATTTTTATGATAATCCGTACCGTTTCTCTTTGTTGTGTCATGGTGCGTTCCAAGTGTGCAACAAATTGCAGTGGTTTCCAGATATTGTTCATGCCCATGACTGGTCTGCAGGTCTCGCGACGGTTCTTTTAAAGCACGTCTGCCGCTGGCAGCCTAATTTTGCCCATACAGCAAGTGTTTATACTATTCATAACATGGGATATCAGGGTGTTTATGGCAAGGATAAATTCGCTGACCTTGGCATTGACTGGGGATTGTATTACGGGGCTGGCTTTGAGAGAAACGGCGCGATAAACTTCTTGCAGGCGGGAATTTCTTGCGCTGATATGGTCACAACGGTTTCTCCTACCTATGCACATGAAATACAGACGCCTGAAGGTGGATTTGGTCTTGACGGCTTGCTTCGCGTTCGCTCTGATGTCGTGCGAGGTATTGTGAACGGCGTTGACATGAAGACTTGGAATCCTAAGACAGATGACTTGATTCCTGCAAATTTCTCTTCTGACAATATGGCTGGAAAGGCTGAGTGTAAGAAACGCTTGCAGGAGGCTTTTGGGCTGCCTGTTAATCCTGACGTTCCTGTGATTGGTCTTGTAGGACGCCTTGTAAGCCAGAAAGGTATTGCTGAGATTTTTGCTCCTACCTATGGTTCTATTTATAACATCTGCACGACAATGAACGTTCAGTTTGCGATTGTTGGAACTGGCGAGAAATGGTGTGAGGATGAAATCCGCAGCTTGCAGTCTAGGCTCCCGAACCTTAGGGCTTTGATTGGTTATTCTGAGAAAATGAGCCATCTTGTTGAGGCTGGTTCTGACTTCTTCCTTATGCCGTCTCAGTATGAGCCTTGTGGTCTTAACCAGATGTACAGCTTGCTTTATGGAACTCTTCCTATTGTTCGCAGAACTGGCGGTCTTGCTGATACTGTCCAGAATTACAATGAGCAGACAGGTGAGGGTACGGGCTTTATGTTTGACGCTCTTACTCCTAGTGCGATTTATGATACTGTTGGTTGGGCTGTGTATGCGTATTACAACAAAAAAGAGCATATCCGTGAGATGCAGAAGCGTGGTATGGCACAGGACTTCTCTTGGCAAGCAAGTTGTAACAAATATATAGAAGTTTATAACGAAGCTCTTTCACGTGGTTGCGGAAAGTGGTAATATGCTCCTATGATAACTGATGTAATAATAATGGCTGGAGGTTTCGGCGAGCGATTGTGGCCGGCTTCCAGTCCTGTTCACCCAAAACAGTTCATGGCATTGAACAATAATGTTTCATTTTTGCAGGAGAGTATAAAGCGTGCCCTTGCTTTGCGTGTATCAGGCAAGATTCTGATTGTTACGAGACGTGACATAGAGAATGAGTGTGCTTTGCAGTGCAAGTCGCTCGCAGAGCAGCTTGATTCCGTTGAATTGCGTGAAAAGCTTTTGAAAGATACTGTAATTCTTTCGGAGCCTGCGGCAAAGCATACTTCTGCTGCAATTATGATTGCCTCCCTTTTCTTGAAAAAGACTGCTGCAGAAAGCAATCATACTGTTTTGGTTCTTACTAGTGACCATGTAATTGCTCCTACAGAAACCTTTGTTTCTGATTGTCAGAAAGCAGGAAAAGCTGCTGAGGACGGAAAATTTGTATGCTTTACAATCCCGCCGACCGAGCCTGCTACGGGCTACGGCTACATAAAGACTGGCCGGGATTTGTATGGCGACGGTTCTGTCTTTACCATTGAGAACTTTGAGGAAAAGCCTGATTTGGAGACGGCAAAACGCTATCTTGCAGAAGGTACTTACTGGTGGAACAGCGGAATGTTCGCTTTTGACAGCGAGAGATTCCTTGATGAGATGAAATCTCTTACGCCTGAGGTCTATGACGCGTTTGCTCCTGTGGCAAGCGGTAAAAAACCGGAGCTGTCTTCTGTTGAAGGGATTGCGGTTATTGCAAAATGGTCAGAGATGGAAGAGACTTACAGGGCCGTTCCGTCTATTGCCGTTGATAAATCCATTGCTGAGAAAACAAAGAACGCTGCTGCTGTACGAACAAATTTCAAATGGACGGATGTAGGCAGCTGGGACACTTTCAGCGAGCTTTGTACAAATCCTGCTAATGCAAAGGTTGTGCAAGTCTCTTCTGAAAACAATTTTGTGTATTCGGATATTCCTGTCTCGCTTTGTGGTGTCAAAAATCTGGTAGTAGTTGTAAAAAACAATAAACTGCTTATTATGAATAAAGGTGACAGCGCGCTTGTCCGTGATGCCGTAAAAGAAATGGAAAAATAGGGATTTGCAATCTGCGATTTGCAATCTGCGATTTGGCAAAAAAAAGACTGCAAAGAATCTTGCAGTCTTTTTTTTAGATTAAAGGTCTTTGCCTGTGATTTTTACAACACACTCGTGATAAAGCTCTGAAGTCTTTTTTACAACGTCTGCAGGAATAGATTTGATATTTGGATCTCCTGCTAGGTTGTTTGCTTTGAGCCAGTCACGTATAAATTGCTTGTCATAGCTTGCAGGGCTTGTGCCAACCTTGTAAGTGTCAAGATTCCAGAATCGGCTTGAATCTGGCGTCAAAACTTCGTCTGCAAGAACAAGCTCACCGTTCTCATCAAGACCGAACTCAAATTTAGTGTCAGCAATGATTATACCGTTCTTGTAAGCGTGTTCATAGCATTTCTTATAGATAGCAAGGGCAGCTTTCTCGATTTTTGAGCCAAGCTCCTCTCCAAGGTCATTTTTCATGTAATCGATTGTAACGTTAATATCGTGTCCTTCCTGAGCCTTTGTTGAAGGAGTTACGATTGGCTCCGCAAGTTTTTCTGCCTGTTCGTATGCTTTGTCAAATTTGTGTCCGAGGAACGGCTCGCCTTTTTTGTAAGCTTCGTACATAGAACCGAACATATATCCTCTGACAATAACTTCATAAGGAACCATTTTCAATTTTTTTACAAGAATAGTCCTTCCTTCGTATTCTGGCTTTTGGAATTCAGCAGGCATATCGCTTAGATTTGATGAGATCATGTGATTTTTAACAATGTCTTTTGTCAAATCAAACCAGAAATTTGAAAGGGCATTGAGGACTTTACCCTTGTCTGTAATCATTGTTGGAAGAATGACGTCAAAGGCAGAGATTCTGTCCGTTGTGACAATAACCATTCGACCGTCTTCAAGGTCATACACTTCTCTGACTTTTCCACTAATAATTTTTTTCATAACAGCTCCTAAATTGCTTTATAGACATCATATTACAAAGAATTTTATTCTTCAACAAGGGACGTTTTATGTAAAGCAAAGAAATCTACTTTTGTTGCAAAGTATAGCAAAAAAGCAGCGCGAAGGAGAGAAGCGGATTGTAAAAACACTCTTTTGTGTTGCCGCGAAAGCGGCAAACTTTGATAGTTTCAAGACGCAAAAGCGTGTAGCCCGCAAGCGGGCGGTTTTACAATCCGAGACTCGACTGGGAGCTGCTTTTTTTTACACTATTGCAAAAATTGATTTCTGTGAGTTTCCGAACAGGTTTATTGATAAGAATGAAAAAAATCGATATGATAAACGTATTGTGCTAATTCGATATTCTACAGATAAGAGAGGTAAGCCTGTCCGTAAGGCTGTTGTCTATACTAGGGACGAACATAAAATTCCAAAATCTAAAATTGATTCGGATGCTTTAAAAATTGTAGAACATTTGCGTGGTTGCGGTTACGATGCTTATATAGTAGGCGGTGCGGTACGTGATTTGATTGTGGGTAAAACTCCAAAAGATTTTGATATTGTTACAGATGCAACCCCGTCAAAAATTAAAAAGCTGTTCCGAAATTCTAGGGTAATAGGAAAAAGATTTAGGCTTGTTCACGTTTTCTTTGGTGACAAGATATTTGAAGTTTCAACATTCCGTTCTATTTGTGAAGGGTCTGTCGGGAATTCTTTTGGGACTATGGACGAAGATGTTCAGCGCAGGGATTTTACGTTGAACGCTTTGTATTATGACCCTATAAAAGAGCATGTGATTGATTATGTGAATGGCGTTGAGGACATAAGGAAAAGGGTTCTTAAGCCTGTCATTCCGTTGGATCGAATCTTTGAGGATGACCCAGTAAGAATGCTTAGGGCAATAAAATACAGTTCTACGATTGGCTGTAAAATGCCCCACTCAATAAAACATAAAATTCGCAAGAGCGCACATCTTATTGCAGGTATTTCAGCCTCTCGACTTACAGAGGAAATGCTCAAAATTATAAATAGCGGTCACAGCTTTGAGATTATTTCTGCTGCGCTTGAGCTTGATGTTTATATGTACTTGCAGCCGTCTGCCTGTGCGTTGATTGATGCTGATAAACATTTTGAGCAGCATTACATGGAACATTTGAAAATGCTCGATGAGTTCTTGCAGACAAATCCTGACTGCCGTCTTGGAAAGCGTTTGTCGTTCTTCTTGTATGATTTTGTGATAAATCTTACAGACTGGAAGAAAGAAGTGGAGACAAAGACTGCTACAGGTGAGTTGTACACAAAAACATGGAGTCAGTGCAGGCATTTTGTTCTGCCGATGAATCCTCAGAGAACAGAGCTTGAATATGCGATAAAAGATATACTTACTCAGTTTGGTGTATCGGTTCGCTTTCAGAAAAAATCAAAAAACAGAAAAACTGCAAAAACCGCAAACTAATTTTGCAGAAAATTAGCCTGTCGCGGAAAAAATAAACCTAAAGGTATCTACGCTTCGCTTGTATACTACGGGCGAAGCAAGTTTTACAATGACTGCTTCGGTGGCAAAATCTTATCGATTATTAAAAACAAGTCTTCGATGAGGATTCCTGATTCTTTTTCAATCATTTTTATTACAAAGCTTCTAGCACCTTGTGTGAAGTCTGCAATCTGAATCTCAAACGGAATGTCCATCGTTATTGCAAGACTGTAGCCAGCAGTTCCTGTCTTTACCGAGATTTTCTTTATTCTGGTTTCATTGTTGAATTCCAAAAGATAGACGAGAATCATTCTGACAATGGCGGCATGGGAAATATTTTTTCTTGCGCTGATAGAGAATGAAGGTCGAACGACAGACTTTTCAAAAAGCTTTGAGTTGTCGGTCGTCTCGGTTTTTGCCTTGCCGAAAAAACGAGACAACAGATTTTTCCGTGCTAACGTTACGCGTACTGAGTCAACGAAAATCTTGGAGTATCTCTTGTCCTTGATTTCGTAAGCTTGAACAGGAATGACGTGCTTGCCTTCGATTTGCCTGCTTCTGCGGGCTTCCTCCATTTCTTCTGGCGTTGCAATTTCCTGTATTGTCACGTATTTTTCTGGCAAGGGAAGTTGCAGTCGGACTGCTATTTTGTTGACCATTTTCTCGGATGTTCCGAGAATAAGGATTTTTTTTATGTGATATTTTTGTATTGCTACGGCAACGCTGTCTCGGTGTTCCTTGTCATCAAAGAGAGCAACCCTTACAGCACCCATATAGCTTTTCTCCAGCTTTGCAGAGTGCCCGGCAAGAATCTGGTCATCCTGTATAAGAAGCCCGTCGTCTATAATGACTTTGATTCCATATTGCTGGGCAACAAGCTTTGCCCTGAAACTTTTTCCTGTTCCGCTGGGACCGTAAAATGCAAAAACTTGAATTCCTTTTTTTGTTAGCCCCAGAAAATTGAGAAAATCCATATATTTAAAGTATAAGATTACCGTCCCATTTTATCAAGGTTTTGGTTAACATTTTTTTGAATTTTGTCGAAATAAACGCATTTATTTTCTCTGGCATTTCAAGAGCATTGTTCTGTGGAAATCTAAGCTCATACGCATGAAGATACAGGTTCTGCTCGTCTGGTTTTGTCTTTCTGCCGCCGTAAGCAGTATCTCCTAAAAGCGGATGCCCGTGAAGTGCTGACTGAGCCCTT
>CADCRJ010000106.1 GCA_902803735.1 uncultured Spirochaetaceae bacterium | reverse complement strand
TTTGCAAAAAATCTTCGCAGACGCAATTCTTCGTTTTCGTGCATATATTTCAAAACTTCCTCGTCAAAATATTTTATGTGGTACGGGTAAATATCTTGCAGCTCACCGTTGATGTATTGCAGGCAGAAAATAATGTTCCCAGAAACCAACTCCTCAAGAAAATCAAGATACGAAAGCTCGATACAAAAACCGTCCTTGTTGTCAAAATAAAAACCGTCGTGGCAATGCCAGTCGCCGCTAAAAGTGATTCGGTTATCATTCTCCGAGGGGCAGTTGAACACATACATTCGCACATCGTCAAAAAGCCTGACAGAAAGCATTCCGTCCTCTTCCTCAATCTCTAAGCCATAATCGCTCAAAAAACTTTTTATCAAATCAAAATCGTATATCATTTTTTAATACCACTTAATTCCCAAGAGCCCTTTGTGCATTAAAACCTTAATCATTTCGCCGTTGTCTTTTACTATTTCCTCAACAGGAAGGGAAAAATCAAACAGGCAGTTAATAGCGGCAACCGCACCCATTGCATAGCCAAAGAAGAAAAAGGAGAATAACAGAAGCGCCCCGTAAGTGTATTTTTCCTTAAAAGAATATTCCTTTTGGCAGATGACAAACAAAATCATATAGGCGACGTAAAAAATAGCAGTGGCGATAAAAAATCTTCCTGCAGAATTTTCAAAAGTGTAGTCTTCAAGCATTCGCCAGCCAAGTCCGAACATCGGGCAAATTCCTGCAAGACAGGCGGTAGGATAAATCGAATTGCCGCGTTTATCAAAACGAATCCAGCCATCAGAAAAATGCAGGACAGCCAAAAGTACAATCGGCAAAATCAGATTCAACACGACGCTCAGACGATAAGGATATGGGAACAAGGCGCACCAAAGAGCAAAAATCACCGAAATCAAGTTTATAAAAGTTGCGATTTTTTTAGCCTTTGCAAGAACAAGATTCACATCGTTTGGATTTGGATTGTTATATTTTGTATTGATACCAACAATATCTTTCATCGCCTGGCCGTCTGGAAGACTCGGAAGATTTTCATAAAACCAGCTCAGGATTTCATCACGCCCCTTAATTCCGGCCATGCCAATCATAAGTTTGTACAGCTCTTTATCTTCTGGCAAAGCAAGCTGCCTTTCATTGGAATTCTCTGGTACAAGTTTTTCTTTGTAAAAGGCACTCGCAAAATCGAGCAGTCCGTCTTTTACAAAATAAATTGTAAGAAGTCCGTCGTTAAAAGAAAAATAGCGAAGATTCTTGCCTTCAATTCGGATTGTTTTTCGTCCTTTGTGATATTCAAAATATTTCTCATAAAAAACAAAATAAGCATTAAATTGCAAAATAGCCATCAATGTTAGAAAAGCCGGAGTAAGCATCACAAGAAAAATCAAAACAATGTAAGCAAAATAATTTTTTATACCGCTGCCAGCCTCGTAAATAAGAAAGCCGATTGCGAAAAGATAAAAAAACGAAATTACAGCCCAGCAGAACAGCTTATACTTTTTTTCTATGGAAAAAACTCTCATAATTTATTTCCCCGCCTGTTGTTGAGATAGAACATTTTTTATCAAATGCACCGCATACAAAGGAATATTCGTAAGCCAATCATCAATTCTAAAATCCGAAAGAGATGTTCGCACAGAATAACGATTATTATATTTCTGATGAAATGATTTTAGACTTTTTGCCTGAAGGTTCTCGGCAGATTTTACTTCAACAGGAATGATCTGGTCCTCTAACTGAATCATAAAATCAATTTCACCGGTAGAATTTGGAGACGAATAATAAAATGGCTTAAAATCTGTACAGGAAATCAGCTGCTGTAAAACGTATTGTTCAGTTACTGCACCCTTAAATTCAACAAAGAATGCATTGTCATCCAAAATTGTTTTTATATCTGTATTTCCGAGTGCACACAAAAGACCAATATCATTCATATAAATTTTAAAAGAATCCAGTTCTTCATAAGCTTTTAACGGGTAGCCAGGTTTTGAAACGCTATGCACAAGATGTATAAGTCCACAATCAGAAAGCCATTGAATTGCAAGCTCAAAATCTTTTGCACGAGCACCCTTCTTAACCTGCCCATATATAAACTTTCTGTTTTCTTTTGAAAGCTGCGCCGGCAATGAAGTCCAGACTTGATTCAATCTTGTACTAAGGGTGCTTGAAGCATGTTTTGAAAAATCCTGCGCATATACTTCCAAAAGATTATTCTGAACTTCACGAACTTTTGACCAGTCCTGCTCATCTATAAAAGTCTTAACAGCCTGAGGCATTCCACCAACATAAAAATACTCTTTCATTCTGGAAATGAATTTTGATTTTAATGAAGTAATCAAAGCCCAGTCACCCGATTCTAACACAGAAACCAGCTGCTCACTTTCGCAAGCCAAAAGGAATTCTATAAATGAAAATGGATAAAGTGTCATTAAATCAACTTTCCCCACCGGAAAACTTGTGCCGTTATGTAAGGCAACTCCCATCTGACTACCGGCAGCAATTACAGCATATTCAGGTGCGTTCTCACAAAAATACTTTAAACTAGAAAGGGCGCGTGGAACTTCCTGCACTTCATCAAAAATAATGAGCGTTTCATCTGGTTTTACAGAAATACCTGTTTGTGCACCAATGGCAAGAAGAAGGCGTTTTATATCAAAATCTGTTTCAAAAGCGGCTTTCATGGCTGAATTATTGTCAAAGTTTATATATGCAACGCTTTTAAAATATCGTCTGCCAAACTCTTTCATCACCCAAGTTTTACCAACCTGTCTTGCACCACGCAAAATAAGAGGTTTTCTGTTTGGAGAGTTTTTCCATTGTTCAAGTTTCTTAATAATAAGGCGTTCCATATTTCACAGAATACATTTTTCATGCGGACTTTTCAAGGAAAATATACACTTTTAAGGACGACTTTTGGGGTAAAAACCATACTTTTCATGCGGACTTTTCAAGAGAATGTACCAGTCAATAAAAGTAGACAAAAATAATTATTTTTTTAATGCTTCATTTACAAGAGTAGACAAATCGAAATCTTTTGTTTCAT
>CADCRJ010000105.1 GCA_902803735.1 uncultured Spirochaetaceae bacterium | reverse complement strand
TTTTGGTTCCTTTCCGCATATTCGGCGGCAAATTTCTCATAAACCTCATGGGTAGATTTACGCATAAGCCTAAGGACATTATTATTCACATGCTCTGGAGCAACTTTGAGCTGTCCCGAAATATGATGCTCAACCAGCTCCTTAAAGAAGGTTTTATTCTTGTCCATGATAAGATAATCGAAACGGATTCCTGAGCGGACAAAAACTTTTTTTACCCCAGGCAGAGTTCTAAGTTTTCTTAAAAGCTCCACGTATTCTGAGTGGTCAACCTGTACGTTCTTACACGGATTTGTGCCCATACAGTCCTTGTTCTGGCAAGCTCCCCTTTCTTTCTGGAATTTGCACGCATCATGCCTGAAATTCGCGCTAGGGCCACCAACGTCATGGATATAGCCCTTAAATCCAGGGTCTTGTATCATTTTCTTAGCTTCACGAATCAAGCTCTCATGGCTTCTAGACTGTATTCTGCGCCCCTGATGAAATGTAATCGCACAAAATGAGCAAGCACCAAAGCAACCTCTACAAGAAGTCAAACTGAACTGAACCTCGCTGAGAGCAGGAATTCCTGTCTTGCCGTTTTCTGCGGGGCTGTCGTACATTGGATGCCAGCGGCGTGTAAACGGAAGCTCGTAAATGGCATCAAATTCTTCCGTGGTAAGCGGCAGAGCTGCTGGCTCCTGAACGACAAAGCGAGTATCTACTGGCTCAACAAGAATCTGACCGTTCAAAGCGTCCGTGTTCTGCTCCTGCAAAAGATACGAAGCCGCAAATTTCGCCTTGCTTTCATCAGTATTCTTGCTAACTTCCGCAAAGCTTGGCAAGCGCAAAGCCTTTTCAGGAAGCTCAGCCTCCTTGCTTGTATACCATACAGTTCCACGAATACCCCTTATTTGCCTTGCAGGAATTCCCTCCCGAAGCTTTTGGGCAATATCTACAATGGAGTGCTCTCCCATACCATACATAAGCAGGTCAGCCTTGCTGTCCAAGAGAATTGAGCGACGCACCGTGTTTGACCAGTAATCATAATGTGAAGTTCGGCGAAGGCTTGCCTCTATTCCGCCTATAAGAACATTTACGCCCTTGTACGCTTCCCTTATCTTTGAGCAGTACGTAATAAGCGCACGGTCAGGACGATGCCCCGCAACGCCGCCGTGAGCATAGACATCTTCTGAACGGGGCTTATTGTTTGCCGTGTAATTTGACACCATACTGTCCATAGCCCCCGCACTAACCAAAAAGCCCAGATTAGGGCGTCCGAATACTTTAAAGCTGTCCGCGTTTTTCCAGTCTGGCTGGCAAATCAGCCCTACGGTAAATCCTTTTGATTCAAGCAGCCTGCCAAGAAGAGCCGAGGCAAAGGACGCATGGTCAACGTAGGCATCGCCAGAGACAAAAACAAAATCAACAGAATCGATACTTCTATCTATCAAGTCCTGTTTGCAAACAGGAAGAAATTCATTTATCATATCGTTGATTTTATACTAAAACAGGAAAAATTTATATGGATTTTATGGAAGAAGCCCTCAAAGAAGCATACGAGGGAATTGAGGACAATCATGGCGGACCTTTTGGCTGCGTAATTGTAAAAGACGGCAAAATCATAGGCAGGGGACACAACAGGGTTTTGCTCAACAAAGACCCAACCTGCCACGGCGAGATGGAAGCCATTCGCAATGCCTGCAAGAATCTTGGAACATTCGATTTGTCAGGCTGCGAGCTTTATACAACAGCGGAGCCTTGCCCAATGTGCAAGGGCGGAATTTTATGGGCAAACATACGAAAAGTTTTCTACGGCTGTACCGTACAGGACACTGATAAAATCGGTTTCAGGGATGATGACTTCTATGCGGCATTCAATGGCAACTCAGATACGCTGTGCATAAAAGAAACCGATAGACAGCGTTGCTTGGAATTATTCTCAGCATACGAAGCAAAAAATCCTCAGAGGTATTAAGAGCATCTCGAAAATTCGCTTTAAGCGATTTTTCGAGATTTGACTCCAAAATAGCGGGACTATTGCTCCTGAACAACTTCAGTAACTTCAGGGCAAGCGTCTTTCAAATAACGCTCGATACCCATTTTAAGAGTCATAAGAGCCATTGGACAGCTTCCGCAAGCACCTGTCAATCGCAAATGTACGCGGTTCTGCTCGTCGATTGAAACAAACTCCATGTCGCCACCGTCTGCCTGCAACTGCGGACGGAACATATCAAGTGCTTCTTTTACAGTAGCCTCAAATTTTGCATCAGCCATAAATACTCCTTATCAAAGGAAATTTTAATTCCTTATCATTTTAGACATACTCGGAAAACACCAGTCACAAAGCAACTTCATATTCCGAACAAGGGCAAAAACCTCTAAAAACTCACATTCTTAGAAATTCCAATAACTATAGTATACTAAAAAAAATGATTTGAGAAAACAAATTCATTATGATAGAATAGAGTTGTTCGGAAACTTCAGTTTTCCGAACAACAACCTTGAATGTATGTAATTTTATAAGGCTTTAGCCTGAAAAATTACGCAAACCGTGTGAGGAAACTGCGGTCTCTATGACCTGCGGTTTCCGAACAGGTCTAATATAACAAGTTTATTAGATTCATCGGGAACTTTCGGTCTCCGAACAATACTAATAGGTCGAATGTCGAGTTTTAGAAACTTCGTTTCAAAAAGTAAAATACGCAGAAATCAAAACTCGACATTCGACCTAATAAATCAAAAACCATGGAAAGGAGCTTTTATGAAGAAAATCACAGTCCTTTTATTTACAATCCTTTCAGCATGTACATTCTTAATGCCTGTATCTGCCGAAACGTTCAAGAAGGGAACAACTGTCTATGTCGCAGTTCAAGCATCAAATCTGAAAGATGGCAAAGGCGTGTTCGCAAAAAATATTGTATCAGTCTCGTATGGAGACTCTCTGCTTGTTGTCTCATCAGATAAAAAAAAGACTCAGGTAACGACAATCTCAAACAAGACTGGATGGATTGCAACAGGAAGCCTTACTAAGAAAAAAATCATAAAAAGTGCAAAAGGCGGTACTGTAAAAGCTTCTTCCAGCGAGATAGCACTTGCAGGAAAAGGATTTTCAGAAGAAGCGGAAAACGCTTACAAAGCATCAAAGCCAAATCTTGACTATGATACAGTAGATAAAATCGAAACTATAAATGTAAGCGAATCTGATTTACACACATTTGCAAAAGAAGGAAAGCTTGCAGGAGGGGCAGAATAGTGAATTTACTACGAAAATCATTTTTAACAATAGCGGCGTTAGCAGGTTCTGCTTTTATGTTTTTTGGTTGTGCCTCAACAAGCGGTCTAACGGACACATTGTCATCGCTCAGCTCGGCTGCCGCAGACTCAGGCATGGGAACAGCCGCATCCATACTGAACGCATCTGCTTCTATCTCAAAGGCAGCGGAGGATATTACTCCAGAACAGAGCTACTACATTGGACGTGCCGTAACAGCGACAATCCTTACAAATTACAAGCCTTATGAAAATCCTGCCATAGAAGCATATCTCAATAAGATTTGTACGATTATAACCGTCAATTCTGAAAATCCAGATATGTACAGGGGCTACCACGTAAAGATGCTTGATACAGCAGAAGTAAATGCATTCTCAACCTCTGCGGGGCATATCCTTGTAACAAAAGGACTTTTAAGCTGCGCTAAAAGCGAGGATGCACTTGCCGCTGTTATTGCACATGAAATTGCCCACATTCAGCTGCAGCACAGCTTAAAATCAATCAAGACAAGCAGGTTTACGGCAGCAGCCGCAGCAACAGCAAACGCAGCCCTCACTGTAGTCTCTAATGATACTGAGCTTGCCAACACTTTGAATGATATGGTCGATGATGTTATCACAGACCTTGTCAACAACGGTTATTCGCAAGGACAGGAATTTGATGCTGACGAGCTTGCCCTTACACTCATGGCAGATGCTGGCTATAATCCAAAGGCAATGGATGATATGCTTTACATGATGAAGGAGCTGCAGAAAGGCAAAGCTGGAGGTGTTTATAAAACACATCCGTCTCCAGAAAAGAGAATTGCAAAAGTTGACAAAGCCCTCACAAAAATACCTATGCCATTAGACACTTCTTCTTCACGAGTAAGCCGTTTCAACAGCATAATGAAATAGTCGCTTCAAGACATAATAAGAAAGCCCCCTTCAAGCATTTGCAGGGGGCTTTCTTGTATCAATTTGTAAGTCAGTCTTTTTTTACAATACCTTCTATTACGAGATTTATTGCATTTTTAACGCCTGAAACATCCCGTTGGTTCAAGATTGCAATCCTGAATATTGTAGTCTCAATAAGTCCGTACAAAAGCTCGTTTACGTCTTTTACAGAAATCTTCTTGAAAGTACCATTGTTTTGACCACGAATTATGATTGTGCTGAGCAAATGCTGTATACGGATTACACGCCGCCTTACCCTCTCGCCCGAATCAATGCCGCTTTTCTGCAATGCCACAAGATATGGCAGAAGAACATTGAACAGGCGGTAGTTCTCACAGCAAGCATCTGCAATCCAGAACAAAACAGTCCTAAGGCAAGTCTCAGTATCAAGCGACTCATCCTTTATAACGGACAGCAACTTTTTCTCGATGTTTGATGTAAGCTGCTTTATGCTCCAAATGAAAATTTCCCGCTTGTTGTGAAAATAAATATACAAAGTTGTACGAGTAATTCCACATGCATCCGCAATCTTTTGGAACGTAACGTCCTCATAGCCTTCTTTGCAAAACAAATCAAGCGACTTTTCAAGTATTTCCTGCCGTCGCTTGTCGTGCTCAACCACAATTGCCATTAAAATCGCTCCGATTTTTCGCGGTTTTCTTTGCGATGACGAGCAGTTTTACTACCATAAAAATGCTTTTCATGTGGATTGAGCTTTCGCCCCTTGCCAGGTACTTCAGTTCCGTTATACATATAGAATGTGGAATCAAGATTTCCTGCTTTCAAATCCTTTATTGCAGACGCATAGCGACCTATGCAGTCCTGAAACTTCGGATGAGCCGTAATGACACCGATTTTCCAGCCCTTAAAGTCATCGAACAAAGAAGACATCTCTCGGTACAGCTGTGCCGCTTCTGCCTCATCGCCCAAACGCTCGCCATAAGGAGGATTGCAGATAATCATACCGTCATCAAATGGAGCCGAAATGTCCTTAAAATCAACTACGTCAAATGACGGACGCTCAATATGAGCATCGCTTCCAATTAGCTGCAAAGCACGACCAGCCATTACGCACGCATACTCCGCGTTGCGTCTTGCCCGCTCAACAGCATCAGGGTCAATGTCCGTGCCGGTAATACGGCATTCAACATCAGTACGGATTTTCTCAGCTTCTGCAATGCGAATCTGCCTTGCTCGCTCTGGATTGTAGATTGGCAAATCTTCCAAAGCAAAACGTCTTCCAAAACCCGGCGCAACATTATGTGCATACAAGCAAGCTTCAATTGGCAATGTTCCTGAGCCACTGAACGGGTCATGGAGAGGCATTTTTCTCCTCCAGCACATTAGCTGAAGCAGAACAGCCGCGGTCGTCTCTCTGAGAGGTGCAACACCTCCGTCCGTGCGGTAGCCGCGCTTATGCAACGGCAAACCACTCAAATCAAGACAAATCTGCACTACATCATTTGTAATAAAGACCCTGACATTAATTTCTGCACCGCTCTCTGGCAATGTAAGGATATGCCACACATCTCCAAGCTTTTTGTAAATGGCTTTATGGACAACACCCTGAATAGCATGCTCTGATTTGAGAACTGATTTATATGTACGAACCTTATCAACAATTACACGCGAGTCTTTTCGCAAATAATCCTGCCAGTTTACGTTATAAACACCATCAAACAATTCGTCAAAGTCTTCTGCATTGTAGTGAGCAACTTCCAGATAAACGCGGTCAGCAGTACGCAGACACAAATTAGCTTTAAAAAGTGCATCATCATCGCCTTCAAACAAAACACGACCAGGCGCATTCTCTTTAATCTTGTAACCGAGGAATTTTATTTCATTACCAAGAATGTGTTCAGCCCCGACAGCACAAAGCGCAATCAATGTATTCATTTTCCTGCTCCTTAAAAAAAATTGGTACCTCTAAAAACTTCAGTTTTAGAGGTTAATTTAAAACTATTTTCTCTGACATTTTAGCCTTTTTTGTCAAATTAGAACAAGTAGGAAAAGCCCAAAAAATGCGGGTTTATGCAAATCTTTCTTAAAACTAGTAGTAAGTGCGGAGTATTATACCTTGGTCATAGTTACCAAAGCCTTTGCCGAATATGTTCATGCCGCCAAGATTTTTGGCATCGCTTTTTACGCCAACACGAACCCTGATAGAATGATGTTCGCTTAGCTCCAAATCATTAAGAGTCATGTCGGAAATCTTCGTGCCGTCTACAAAGCTGCCGTCCTTCGTAACAGAAAAGCACTTCAAAAGACCGTACTGACTGCCCTCAAGCTTCCACCAAGCAGGTGTGAACTTGCCTCGTTTGTCACCGTAATCGCCAGGACTTGTCCAAGTGCCTATTTCCTTGCGGTTAATCCACACAGTAATATCGCTAGGCCAGTTGGAATTTGTCCCCGGAGTCTCTGAAGAAAGCTCCATGCTTACTTCAAGCTTACTAATCTCTTTTGGGTCATACATTGAGTTGTTCGGGAATTTATACTCAATAGAGCCAGAACCGCACCATAACAACCCAGCCTTGATTCGCTCAGGATTAAGGAACACATCAGGAATGTCAAGGAAGCCTATGATTCGTTCTGTTGAGCAAAGACCACAAGGAGCTGAAACCTGACAATCTGTAAAGATTCCAATTGGCATCTCTATTTCAACATAATTTTTCTCCACTTTGTTTAATTCAGGAAATTGAACAAGAATCTCCTGAAATGAAGGGCTGCAAAGCTTTTGTGTACCACGGCGAGCCTTCAAGCTTTCTGTAACAATAAGCTCAGCATCTTCGAGAATAGCAATATGCGTAGCCACGGTTGATTGAGGAAGACCGAGTTTTTCTGCAATCTCATTTATATTAAGTTTCTTCTGCCTGATTAACGATAAAATCTGTATACGAGTCTCAGAAGCAAGAGCCTTTAATTTATCGATGTCATCCAATGGATTTATAACAAGAATTGTTCCCGTGTCTTCCATGATATTCCCCAAAGTTTTTTATAGTATGCCGATTAAAAAAAATATCGTCAAGGCAACCGATTGCCGTATACAAAAAAGCCTTTGATTGACCTTGCTATTGCTCCATAGTAGAATCGACCAAATAAGTTTTTACGAGGAGTAATGTCATGCTTAGAAATAAAACCGTAGTCCTTGGAGTAACTGGAAGCATAGCCGCATATAAAGCGGCTTCACTTGCAAGCCTTCTTGTAAAGAATCATGCGAACGTGCACGTAATTATGACAGCCCATGCTGTAAACATTATAAACCCAATAACATTTGAAACTCTCACTGGAAACAAATGCCTCATAGATACGTTTGACCGTAATTTTGAGTTCAAGGTAGAGCACATTTCCATTGCAAAGCAGGCGGATTTATTCATCATTGCTCCTGCAACGGCAAACACAATCGCAAAAGTGGCAAGAGGTCTTGCGGATGACATGCTTTCCACAACATTCCTCGCCTGCACTTGTCCTAAGCTCATTTCTCCAGCCATGAACACACAGATGCTTGAAAATCCCGTGACACAAGACAATCTCAGTCTCTGCAAAAAATACGGCATAAAAGTAATAGACTCAGCAGAGGGGCACCTTGCCTGTGGCGACAGCGGCAAAGGAAAAATGCCCGAGCCAGAGGTTCTTTTTGAATATATTGTTCATGAAATTGCACATAAAAAAGATTTGACAGGCAAAAAAATACTCGTCACAGCAGGTCCTACGCAAGAAGCCATAGACCCAGTCCGTTACATAACGAACCACTCAACTGGTAAGATGGGCTATGCCATCGCAAAGGCTGCTGCAAACCGAGGAGCAGAGGTCGTTCTTGTCTCTGGCCAAGTCGCACTGCAAACCCCGCTTTTTGTAAAAAAGATAGATGTAGTAAGTGCAAAAGACATGTTTGAAGCCGTAAAAGCAGAATTTGACACTTGTAATATCGTTATAAAAGCGGCTGCCGTCGCCGACTACAGACCTGCCCACTACACGGACGAAAAAATCAAAAAAATGAGCGGCGAAGCAAAAATAGAGCTTGAACGCACGGATGATATTCTGCAGTATCTTGGGGAACATAAGAGAAATCAGTTTTTATGCGGTTTTTCAATGGAAACCCAGAACATGATTGAGAACTCTCAAAAAAAGCTTTTGAAAAAAAATCTCGATATGGTTGTCGCAAATAACCTAAAAGAAAGCGGAGCAGGATTCGGAACCAGCACAAACAAAGTGACATTGATAACCAGCGACGGTTGCAAAGAGCTGCCCCTTATGTCTAAGGATGACGTTGCAAACGCCATCCTTGATGAAATAGTCGGAAAGCAGGATTAAACTACCAAGACACGGTCCATGATTTTTCTTCACGGAGCGTCAAGATTTCACCCAAAGTTGAAGTTGCTTTCTTCACTTTTTTACCGTCAGGGCTTGTCAATGTGATTGAGATTTTTCCGTCGACAAGCTCGTTCGCAAAAGATGGACCGTACATAGAAGAAAGCAACTCCCTGTATTCCTCTGCATTCATTGTCTCACCAATTAAGGCAGGAATCATAAGCATATCAAAATATGATTTTGAATCTTCTGTAAGGATATTGTAAAATTTCAGGAACTGCTCAGGTCCAATTGTCAGGGTCAATGACTTTGAAGTTCGTGAAAGAACCCCTGTATAGCCTAAAGCAGATTCCTTGATTTTTTTGATAAGAGCAGAAGTTTCTATCTCATTTGCAGACGGAACGCTTGCAGCGACATTTTCACCACCAGCTTCCTTTAAGATTGCCTCCATATATTCGGCAGAAAAAAGCTGCTCATTTTCACCAACACCAGAAATCGTTCTTAGAGTCTTTGTTGTTTCCTTTGAAAACCCAGTCTTAAAAGAAAATTTAGCTCCACCATCATTCGTAGCGTTTACTGTGATTACAGGAGAACAGGCTGTACAAAGAACTGCAAAAAATCCAGCCAAAACAAGGACAAATGTTTTTTTTATTACATTCATAAAATAACCTCAATAGTAAGAAAAACGATTGCGAGTCTGTTTCAAAACTCATCTATTTTTTGAAACTTCTTCTTATCTATAAGGTTACATGATTTTTTCATTTTGCAGAAGTTACCTTTGTATTTGTTTTTGGCAATATTCGACCTGCCCCTACATAATGATTCTTCCAATAGCCTTTTGTAAGCGTTGAGATAATTATTCCTGTCTCAGGACCATCGCTGGCACTATGGATAAATTCTTTATTGCCAAGATAAATTCCAACATGGGAAATTTTTCCGCTTGATGTAGTCTTAAAGAAAACAAGGTCACCAGCCTCAAGCTCCGTGTCAGTTATTTTATCCGTAAAAGAATAAATTGCAGGAGATGAGCGAGGCAGCTGCAAACCAATAGATTCTCGTGACATTGAAAAAACAAAACCAGAACAATCAAATGATTTTGGTCCGATTCCTCCTGATGAATAAGAACAACCTAAGAATTTTTTTGAATAATCAATTAATTTTTGTCTTGCGGCTATCGATTCCTTTACGCTCATTTTTTTTGTACTGGCACAAGCAGGAAAAGCGACAAGGGAAAGCACAAAAGTTATTATAAAAAAAATTTTTTTCTGAATTATCATTAAATACCTCTGTTCAGGGTAGCTATCAAACTCTCTGTTTATTATCGATTATAACAGTCTTTCGCTTTATTTAAAGAAAAGTTCTAAATAATAGAGAAAAAATTTTTCTGACATGATAGAATAGGAACATAGAATCTTTTGGCTAGGTCATCTCAAAAAATCGCATTCTTGGAGATAGCATTTTTAGAGGTTCCCATTACAAAAAATACCGCAAGGAGCTTTATATGAATCACAATATGGAATTATTACAAGAACTCGCTGCAAAAAACGGTCCGCTATGCGTTGGTCTTGATACAGACCCATCTTATTTGCCGCAGCCGCTTTTAAAGCTTTTCGATTCACCAGCAGATGCAGTTCTCGCATACAACAAGGAAATCATAAAACGAATTGCATCGGATAATTCCGCATGCTGCTGTAAAATCCAGATTGCTTATTATGAAGCTATGGGAATTGCAGGCCTTAAAGCCTATATAGGAACAATAAAAGCCGTAAAAGAAGCTGGCTTAATCGCAATCTCGGACATAAAACGCGGAGATATTGCTGATACTGCAAAGGCTTATGCACGCGCCCATTTTACAGGCGAGTTCGAGACTGACATTATAACTGTAAACCCTTACATGGGATTTGACACATTAAAGCCTTTTGCAGATTATTGCAGACCTCCTGCAGGAAAAGGTGCATTTGTTCTGCTCAGAACCTCAAATCCAGGAATGGTAGACATTGAGCAGCAAGAGCTAAAATCAGGCGGCAGAGTTCTTGACCGCACAGGAAGCGAGCTGGAACGCATCGCACAAGAAATGCGAGAATTCTACCCAGAACAAAAATGCTCACCAATTGGAGCCGTAGTAGGCTGTACAGAAGAAAGCGACGCTCGTGCTTTGCGTGACGCATATCCAGACTTGTTCTTCCTTATTCCTGGATACGGCGCACAGGGCGGAGCTGCAAGAATTGCGGCAACTTTGCTGGACAAAGCTGGCGGTACCGTAAACTCAAGCCGAGGAATCCTTTGTGCTTGGAAAAAAGCTCCTGAACTTGCAGAAAAAGTTGAGCAGGGTACGCTCTGCTTAAAAGAAATCGCAGATGCCGCACAGAATGCCGCATTGGCTTCAAAAGCAGACCTCTTGCAAGCAAAAAAGGAGCTAGGACTGTAATATGAGCGAAATAACGGACTGCAAAGGGAATGTTCTTCCTGTATATACAAGTGGGATAGTAAGTTACAGCTATGAAGCAAAAGGAGCCGTGCCTGCTGGCAGCGTATGGCAACTAAAACTTGCAGCAAAAAACGTTGGAAGCAAAATAGCCCCAACTCCTCTTCCTGGGCAATTTTATATGCTCAAAGCAAAAAAATCAGGCTTGCTTTTGGGCAGACCAATCTCGGTTTATTCAGCGGCAGAAGGCTCTGCCACAGAACCTCTGAGACTTGAATTCCTTATTCTTCGCAAAGGCAAAGGAACAGAAGAGCTGATGTCTCTCAGAGCTGGTGACGAGGTTGAACTTATTGGTCCTGTAGGAAACTGCTTTCCAGAGCCACAAAAAGGGCAGAAAATTGCCATTATAGGTGGCGGTATCGGTGTCGCTCCTGTTGCGGGCTTTGCAAGCGCTCTTGGCAACAGGGCTTACGATTTTTATGCAGCCTTCAAAAGCGGCTCTTACGGACTTGACCATATAAAACCAAGCAAGCTTGTAATCACTACAGATGACGGCTCAGTCGGTATAAAAGGCATGATTTCTGCGGCTTTTACAGCTTCTGACGCAAAGAAATACGATGCTGTATATGCTTGCGGACCAACACCTATGCTCGCATACGTGCAGAAAGTATGTGCAGAAGCCGGCGTACAGTCATGGCTCAGCATGGAACGGCACATGGCGTGCGGCGTTGGGGCTTGTTTGGGCTGCACAATAAAGACTTCAGAGGGAAACAAACGCTGTTGTAAGGATGGTCCTGTTTTTGATGGAAAAATTCTTGACTTTACGCCACCTGCGATTAAAGCCGAAAAACGCGAACCTTTGAAAAAAGACGAGAATCCAGATTTAAGTGTCATAATCAAGGGCGTTAAGCTTGAAAACCCTGTAATTGCGGCAAGCGGTACTTTTGGCTATGGCAGCGAATATGAGAGTGTCTTCAATGTAAATGAACTTGGCGGTATTTGCTCAAAAGGGCTTACGCTTGAAGTAAAGCCGGGAAATACAGGAACTCGTCTCGTCGAGACTCCTTCAGGACTTATCAACTCGATTGGTCTTGAAAATCCAGGAATCGAGCATTTTATCGCTCACGAGCTGCCAAGCATGCAAGCCCTAAAACCAGTTACAATCGCAAACCTTTCAGGGTCTTCTCTCGACGGCTATGTAAAGGGTGCCGAATTACTTGATAAAACAGAAGTGCCGCTCATCGAACTGAATATTTCCTGCCCCAACGTAAAAGCAGGCGGAATGGCATTCGGCATGGACTGTACGGCTGCAGCGACTGTTGTTTCAGCTGTAAGGGCTGCCACCAAAAAGCCTCTCATTGTAAAACTTAGTCCGAATGCACCTGATTTGATTGGCGTTGCAATGGCTGTTAAAGAAGCAGGCGCAGATGCCTTGAGTCTTGTAAACACATTCCAAGCCACAGCAATTGACATTGAGACTGGAAGACCTGTTTTTGACAATATCAGGGCAGGATTCTCAGGACCAGCTGTAAAACCAATTGCGTTGAGAATGGTGTTCGATGTAGTGCAAGCTATGAACAAGCTTCCTGAACAGGAAAGAATCCCTGTAATCGGGCTTGGTGGCATTTCTTGCTGGCAGGATGCCGTAGAGTTCATAATGGCGGGTGCTCATGCCATTCAGGTAGGAACAGCCACATTTGCAAATCCTTATACAATGATTGATATTATTGAAGGGCTCACAGCTTTTATGAAACGGAAAGGATTTAAACGGCTGGAAGATTTCCGTGGCTGCGCACAGAACAACACGGTAAATCGCTAAGGAAGTCAAAAATGGACAATGAAACAGAAAAACGCCTTGTTGCTATAGAAACAAAGCTTGCTTATATGGAAGACTTTATTCAAAAGCTTCAAGAAGTAGCCGTTGAGAACCAGCGGACTATTGAAATATTAAGACAAGAGAATCAGATTCTGTCCGGGCGAATACAAGATTTGTCAGAAAACCTTGAAATCCCGAACAGAAAGCCTCCTCATTACTAAGGCTTACTCAGCTTTAAGCTCTGTAAGCCTCTGTATCAGATCTAGCGGGGTCATGGCGTAATTGTTGCCCGTGCTTATTCCAGCAAGAGCATGGGCAATCGAAGCCGAAACAGCCGCATCTATTGCGCTATAATCCTGTGCGAGTAAAGCGCAGATAAGCCCCGAAAGAACATCGCCGCTACCAGCCTTTGCAAGTGCAGGACCTCCAAACGGATTCACATAAAAGTCGTAACGTCCATAACCAGCATTGTTATAATAACCAATCATAGTATTTGCGCCTTTTACAAGCAAAACACATTTAGGGTATTTGCGGCAGAATTTTTCAATAAGCTCAGTTTTTTTCTCAATACACTCCGAAGTGGTGAATTCCCCAAAACCGCAATTTTTAAGCAATGCCGCAAATTCTTTTGGATGCGGGGTAAGAACTACACGTTTTTGTCTTTTTTGCAAGAATTCTGGCAAAAGAGGAGAATAGCACACATCCGCATCAATAACGCAAGCAACTTCAGGATTTTCTTGCAAATACTTGAAATACGGCTCAATCTGATGGTCAGTTCGACCTAGCCCCATACCAAAAGCGACAGCAGTTACATTTTTCGGAAAAGATGTGGCACAAATAAGCTCTGGAGGCACTCGCGAAAAATCAGGCTTCTCTTCAGTCAAATCAACAAGAGTTACAAGTCCAGCCCCAAACCGTAGGGCGGCACTTCCTGCGATGAGGGCAGCCCCTGACTTTTCGCCAAAAGCAACCGCAACATGCCCAAAAGAGCCTTTGTTCACACAATTTCTTTTGCGGAAAGGCAAAATCATATCAGTTTTATCAAGAAGATAGCCAACCTTAAGGTTTCCGTTGGTAGAGTTTTCAAAAAGACGACGTTCAACACCAAGATTAGCACAGAAAATCTCGCCGACAAGGTCTTTTGCTTCATCGCTGAACATTGATAATTTAAGCGCCCCCATAGTTACGGTCTTATGAGCTTTATAGCAACCGTCGGCAACAGTACCGTCGCTTCTTAGTCCAGAAGGAACATCGCAGGCTATTCTGTAAGTATCTACATCATTTACATCATTCAAAAGGCATTGGATATTTTTATCCAAATTTCCATGGAAACCACTTCCAAAAATGCAGTCCACGACAATTCCTGCATCTTCTAAGAATTCAAGGCGGAAATCTTCAATGTCAAAAATACGGGAACCGCATTTCTCGGCACGGCTGCATTGAGTAATACACAAATGACTTTTTGGAGGAACACACTGAAAAATTACAACGTCAAAATCAATGCGGATATGTCTGGCAAGGGCATAACCGTCAGCACCATTATTGCCACCGCCGCAGAGAATAAGCACTCGCTTTTTTCGCTGCTTCCAGTCGTCAAATTCCCGAACTGCACGAGACAATGCAACCGCAGCATTTTCCATCATTATTTCTTCGGTAAGTCCGTAAGAAGCCCGAACGGCCTCATCTAATTTTCGTGTATCAACAAATAAATTCTGCATATAAATATTTTACAGCAAAAATACGGATTGTCGAGCTAGAAATTAGGCTTTAATGCAATATCCATGCGTGTATGAGATAATCGAATGCCGTTTTCCTGGCAAATCGCAATAATATTGCGACAAACATCACTTCTAGTCTGAAAAATATCATTACGATTGCACCAAACAATCAGCTGTATGTTGATTCCTTTATCACCAAGACTCATACAGTAGACATTCGGCATGTATTCCTGAATAGAAGTAAGCACAGTAGGACAACGCTCAGGAACCTCCGCAAGCAAAAGATACATACATCTTTCAACGTTGCTGTCATAATCAAGCGAAATCTCACAAACATAACGTCTGTATGGGAATGTAGAGTAGTTCATGAATTTTGTGCCTATAATCATAGAATTAGGGATTCTTACAAGCTGATTATCCATTGTATGAATTTTTACAGAAAGGAGACCTATTGAATCAACCGTTCCGCTTATTCCGTCAATCTCGATGAAATCATTGATTTTCATCGTTTTTTCGCTTACAACAAAGAATCCGCTTATAAGATTGCTTACCGAAGTCTGAGACGCAAAACCAAGGGCAACTCCAGCAATTCCTGCCGCGCCCCAGATCGCTGTCACTTTTATTCCGAACAGCCCAAGAATATACATGACAATCAAAGTGAAAAAAACATAGTTTAAGATTTTAAGAATTAGCTGGATAGTATGCTCGTGCAGCTTCTTTTTTGCAGCCTTTGTTGTAATTACGCGCCTTATAACAAAATAGATCGCAAAAAAGAAAAGCAGCGCAACAAGCGTAATAATACCGCGATTCAGATTGTGCCAAGTTAGGAATGAAAGAAATTTATCCAAATGGATAATCGATTTTGCCTCGTTTACGGCACCCATTGCAATATTTGCGGCAGCATCAGCAGCATTTTCGTTCATAGCGATTATACCCGCTTAAAAATCAAGCTTGAATTTATTCCGCCAAAAGCGAAATTATTCGTCATTACATATTCAGTATCTATTTCTCTGCCAGTACCTGTTATGTAGTCAAGCGGAGCACATTTAGGGTCAATATTCTTAAGGTTGATATTCGGCATGTACCAGCCTTCGTTCATCATATTTATGGTGAGCCATGCCTCTATGGAACCACAAGCACCGAGAGTGTGCCCAATGTAGTTTTTTACAGTAGAGACTGGAACCGCCCTCTGAAAAACGTCATAAGTCGCATTGGTCTCACAAATATCGCCAGCAATCGTAGCCGTTCCATGAGTATTTATATATCCAATTTCTTGTCCAGAAAGCTCTGCGTCTTTTAAGGCAAGACGCAACGCCTCTGCTATTGTATCTCGATTAGGAGACGTTATATGTGTTCCGTCTGTTGTCGTGCCAAAACCTACCAGCTCGGCATATATTTTAGCACCCCTAGCTTTTGCATGCTCATATTCTTCAAGAATCATGGTACCAGAGCCTTCGCCTACTACAAGCCCGTCTCGGTCTACATCGTAAGCCGCTGGAGTCAATTCAGGCGTATCATTTTTTGTGCTTGTCGAGAACAGCGTGTCAAAAGCTGCTGCATCGACAGGACAGAATTCCTCCGCTCCTCCTGCAATCATAACGTCCTGCATACCATAGCGGATTGCCTCGTAAGCATAACCAAGGGAGATTGAGCCAGAGGTACAAGCCGTATTAGTCGTAATGAGCCGTCCCTTCAAGCCGTAGTAAACCTCAAGGTTTGCGGCACATGTCTGTGGCATACACTTTATGTAAGTTGTAGCACCGATTTTTGACGTATCATTTGTGATAATCATAGAAAAATAGTCCATGAGA
>CADCRJ010000104.1 GCA_902803735.1 uncultured Spirochaetaceae bacterium | reverse complement strand
TCCCCAGAAAGAGGCAAAAGTCTCTTTTTTCTAATCAAAGCTCTTGCACAACCTATCATTTCAGCTGATGAAGGTCCCTTTGCAGCCATAGCGACAAGAATCGCGGCCATTATACGCTCATCCATAGTTCCATCCGTAAGATTCTCCATGAACATTGCGGCCTGTTCCTCTGTAAGGTTCTTTTTTGCAATGAGCTGATTAAGAAGCTCGGCATGAGGAAGATTATCCCGTCTGTAATTGAGGAACGCCTTGAATAGGCTGTCACCGCTCTCGCTGGCTATTGACTCTGGATGAAACTGAACGCCCTCAATGACCATTGATTTAGAGCGGATTCCCATAACCTCGCCATCTTTAGCCGTAGCGGTCACCTCAAAGTCCTCTGGCAATGAGGATGCATCTATTGCAAGCGAATGATAGCGTGTAAAACGCCCGCTTTTTCCAAGGTTTCGGAACAAGCCGCGACCATCGGTAACCATTGTCTCAACAATGCCGTGGCGAATGTACTTTGCTCCAATGATTTTTGCACCGAATGCAGCACCAATAGCCTGATGTCCAAGACAAATTCCAAGCACAGGGATTTTTCCAGCAAAATAGCGGATTGCCTCGATTGAAATGCCAGCATCTTCAGGCGTACCAGGACCAGGACCTACAACAAGATGCGTAGGATTAACAGCCTCAATATCGGCAACAGAACATTCCTCAGAGCGAAACACAATCACAGAATCCTCTGAAACGCGCTCCAAAGCCTGTACTATATTAAAAGAAAAAGAATCTTTATTATCGACAAAAGCAATCATATTAGTTTCCTCCGTTTGAAAGAACAGCCTTCAGCGCTCCAAGTTTTTCATTAGTTTCTTCCCACTCTCTATCAGGATCTGAATCATAGACAATGCCACCACCAGCTTGAAGACTCCATACCTTTCCCTGTTTTAAGGCACAACGAATCGCAATGCAGAAATCCAGATCACCGTTGGACTGGATATAACCTACGGCACCTGCATAAAAGCGCCTGTTAACCTTTTCAAGCTGACTTAAGATTTGGATCGCACTGATTTTTGGAGCACCGGAAACGGTTCCTGCTGGGAACGCAGCTCGCAATACCTGAATTGGCTTGACACCATCCTTAACTTTTCCTTGCACGTCAGAAACTATGTGCATTACGTGGCTGAAATACTCGACTTCCATGAATCTCACCACATCAACGCTGCCGTTCTGGCATACGCGACCAAGATCATTACGGGCTAAATCAACAAGCATGAGATGTTCAGCACGTTCTTTTTCATTTTCCAGAAGTTCCTTTTTGAGTGCTTCATCTTCCGCACTATTCTTGCCACGCCTTCGAGTCCCTGCAATAGGTCTTATTGAGGCAACGCCGTCACGCACTCGTACAAGGCTTTCTGGAGAAGAGCCGATTAGCTGCCTCTCGCCAAAATCAATGTAAAATAGATACGGGCTTGGATTTACAGACCTGAGTCTGCGGTAAATTTCCAGCGCGGAATTAGCACACTCAAGCTGCAAGCGGCGGCTTGGTACAGCCTGCAAGAGGTCTCCTGCAACGATGCGTTTTTTTATCTCGACAACTTTTTCCTTGTATTCGCGCTCACTCTGAACCAAGTCCGTGATAGTTCGTACAGGCGCTGGCTCTTCATCATGCGAGAGATATGTAAAATCCATGTCGCTAAGCCGTTTTTTCAAATTCGCTACGGCAAGGTCAAGGTCAATCTGGTGCTCATTATAGTTGAGCGCAAAAATATGAAGTTTTTCCGTAAAATGGTCAAAAATGATGTAAATATGGCCGGCAATGAATTCGCTTTCAGGAATATGAAGCTCATCAGTCTGAGGAGCTAGATTTATCGTATCGCAGCGGGCACAGAACTCATAGCTCAAATATCCAAGTCCTGAAGTTGGAACAGGCACGCAGTTAGGAACCTCTGTCCCGTCCTCTCGGATTACAGTACTTGTATCATTTTGCTCAGCAACGTAAAGGAGAGCATCAAGAATATCTGGCGTATGCAAAACACGGCTTCCAGGTGCAATTGTCTCACCTGTCGTATTCTTGCCCTTGTAAGGCAAGCGTCGTCCATCTATCAAAAATGCAACGCCAACGTCATCCTGAACGATATGAAAAGCAGGCTCCAGCATCAGTATGGAATATCGCTCTTTTCCACGTGCAAAGCTTGCACTCTCTAAAATTGCAGCCGCCCCGATTTTTCTTGCAAGAGAAAATGGAGTATAGCGGTCACAGGGAACAGAAAAATAAATAGAATCATCTCTAGACATAAACATTCCTTCCTTTGTTTCTATTTATAGTAACATCCGTTTAATGTTTCTGTCAATAGAAACATTAAAAATTAGTGAAATTTTTACTTTTAGGTGATAAACAAAAACAAGGGGAAGTCTCCCCCTGTTTTAGTGCATTAAAAGCGATTAAGACTGTGGCTGCAATTTTGGCAAAGCAGAACGCTTTTCAATCACCGCATTCG